>JBECKU010000166.1:0-7573 GCA_040235385.1 Candidatus Sulfobium sp.
CAAAGATTGGCTGACTATCTCGTCTTCTACAACACACAACGGCCGCACAAGGCTTTAGGGTTAAAAAGTCCTGTGGATTACCTAATCTCTGAAGGAGTGATGTCGAAAATGTTTGCAACTTATACACATCCTTGACAATTTTTCAGGGCATTGTATACTGAAATTAAGAAATTGGAAGAGAATATAAAAGGAAAATCTTACTGTCCATCCAAAGCAATAGTCCGAAAGATTGAGGAGGTCTGATCCATGCAAGTGCCGCTGGAAATATCCTACCGGAATGTGCGAAAAACCGAGGCTATCGATAACCTCATCCGTGAAAAAGTGGCAAAACTGGAGAAAGTATGCGACTACATGATCAGTTGCCGTGTGGCCGTCGAGATGACCCAGCAACCCCAACAATCAGGCAATCCCTTCCGCGTGCGCATTGATATGAGAATCCCTCACAACCATGAGCTGGTGATCAAGCGCGAGTCGAGTCAGGGCAATATCCACGGCTCTCTGCCGCAGACGCTGAGGGATGCCTTCAGCGCCGCCACCCGCCAATTGAAGGAACTCGTGAAAAAACAGAGGGCCGAGGTCAAGACCCATGCCGTAAAAGAGGAGGTCGCATTCGTAGTCAGACTGTTCAGAACGGAAGGATACGGGTTCATCAGGACGCAGGACGGACGCGAATTCTATTTCCATAAGAACAGTGTCCTCAATAGCGATTTCGACCGGTTGGAGATCGGTACAGGTGTAAGGTATGCCGAGGGCACAGGAGAAAAAGGCCCACAGGCGAGCACTGTTCAGATCGTGGACAAACCGGGCGTGAGGGCCGCCAAAACTGAAGAACCGGCGACTGAACCGCCGCTGGGATGGGAACCTTGATTTAATCCAAAAAGTATGACAGAAATATGCTGCGGACCCACTGAAGAGAAATCCTATCTCATTATTCAGATTTCTTACTGTTGGCCGCAAAAAAAATAAGATTCAGGAGATGGGGGACTGCTTTGTCAACATGCAAAGGCCAGAATAAACCAGTCCGGTGGAACCATCGAGACTTATAAAAGTACCTTCTTTCACTGTATAACTTCCTATCACCGCAAAAGGCCGGCCTCGCTCATCTTCCATTATCTTCATATCCGGGCATCCCACTACGGCCGTCAGATCGAACTTTTGAGAAAGAACCGACGCATGGGAGGTGGCACCGCCCGCAGAGGTGATGACGGCGTCGATTTCTGGCATGACGGAGACATCGTCGGTACTGGCCGAATGTCTTAGGAGGATGACGGGGAGCCCCGTCTCTTTGCGAATCTTCGCGATCCTCTCCGCTGAAGAGGCGAAGGTAGCAACCCCGCTCAGGGCCCCGCCATGCACCCCAACTCCGCGTCCGATGACGGAAGATTCCATCCGGCAGACATCCTGAAACCTCTTTGTAAAACCCCGGTGAAATTCCATGCGTCTCGTCTGAAGCACATAGATGGTCCTTTCCCCTCCGGGTCTTCTGACATATGTCGCCTCCACCTCCTGGGGAAGACCTTTCATCGCTCCCTCGATCTTTTCAGCGAGCTGAAGATGTTGAAGGAACAGCGGAGGATCTGCTTCTTCCAGGCTTTTCTGTCCCTCAATCGCCTGTTCCGCTGAGATGGGACGGTTGGTCAGCCTGCCGTGGACGAGATCGTCGCCTGTCGCCGACTCCCTCGTGTCTCCGTAAATCTTTTTCTCCATTGTGAAGGGCTTTCTTGTGAAGAATACCGAGGCCCCCCCTCCCGCTGCATTGCCGGGGACCATCTGCATGATCAGGACCGCAGTCCCCCAATGTTCAGAGACGCTCATAGCCTTTCTGAATTGAAAGGCCTTTTCCGAATACCACGAGTGATAAACACCTTTTACGGACATGCGCAACTGCTCATATACGTCTCCGGGGATCTCGAGGCTTCTCGAAGTGAGCATGTCTTTGTAGAGTCCGGACAATTCCTCCAATTGGCCGGCATCGAGTTCTTCTCTTTTTTCTTTTCCCGTTTTTTTCAGGAAGACCGTAAGAATATCCCGGAATAACTCTTCTTCAACACCCAGTGCCACCATTCCATAGTGCTCTATGAACCTGCGCCGGGAATCCCCGACCGTCCGGGCGTCGCCAATCATAACGGTGAATGCCTCGAGCGTAGCATCGTTCATTCCGCAATAAAGGATGGAGGAAAGGATTCCCGGCATCGAAATGTAGGAGCCGCTTCTGACCGAGAGGAATAAAGGGTTTTCAGCACTGCCGAACACCAATCCCGTCTGCTCCTCTATCCTGCCCACCGCCTTCCGAAGGGCAGAAAGAAAATCTTTTTCTTCGGTATATTTCTCATACTCAGCCGTCTTTAACGCCGTAAAGACCACACCGGGAGGCACCCTCAGGCCGCGGTTTTGCAGATACATGAGGTTCTTTGCCTTGCCGCCGAGCAAAGGGGCCAGGGCCATCACCTTATTATCGCCGATTTCGTCGAGACCGAAAAACTCCTTCCCGGCCGGCTCTGTGTCCCCCATTTCGAACTCGTCGTCACGCCCGGCGGCAACGTGCGCGTTCAATGTCCGGAGGAGGCTATTGAGAACTCCGTCGAGTTCGAGAATGCCGGCAACACTGTTCATGATATCCCTGATAACGACATCTGCGGCCTTTTCCGCGAAATCTTTTCCCTCAATGCCGATCCCCTTAAGGTGTTCGCTCATTTCATCCCGAGGGAAGATCCGAAGGATGTTCATCATAGGGCCATGGAACGTCCGGTGGAAGAAATCGACTGTCCAGATCAGCTCATGCTGCCATATGCGGAGCATGTCGATAATCTGGGAAAGGTGGAGCCTGTTCTTAGAAAAGATTGAGGCCAGTTCTTCCACCTGAAAGTTATAAAGCTCATGGAGATCAAAGAGATCTTTAGAAAGAATGAGACAGGAAATCCATGGTCTCAGGTCATCTTTTGATAATGCCGCCTCTTTCTCCATATCCGCTGCAACGGACTCGAAAATCACCCTGATCTTTTCCTCCTGCCTCAGGAGATCGCCAAGCGCATTGAATTTAGACTCGTTGTACGAGCCCATGACCGAGGGTATACCGAAGGCTATATGCCTCTTGAAATAAAGCGACTCCTGGGGTTCAGTCTTCTCAGAAGAGGTGACGATCGCTTTCAGCCCCTCTGCACGGCCGATGCAGTCCCTGAGCGTACCGGCCATCTCAAGGTCTGTTTCTTTCTCGCCCCCGACGCCTGATGCAAAGGAATATTTCCTGACAACTTCCTGGTAGATCCTGCATATATAGAAGATCTTCGATCTTATTTCGCCGGTGATGTCCCGGTTCTCAAGTGCTTCACGCAAGCCGTCTTCAGATATCTTAAGCAGATTTTCAAGGTGCAACTGTCCATCTTCAAGAACACGGATAGACCCGAAAAATGGCCGGATAGCGGAGGCATACCGCCCGAAGAGTACCCTGTCCGCCTTACCCAGTACGTCGTCGGGCACCACGCCTTTCAGTAACTCCGGGTCTTTGGCGACCCATGACTCGATTATGTGACCGACGAGCCGGATATTGTAGTTGCTGGCGTTCACGTGGACCTGCTTCCTGAGAAAATAGAGGACCGTGTCGTTTCCCCAGGCATCGATCTCCGTGGTATAGTCCCGAATTCTCCCCGTTGCGCCCACTTCATTGAAGTAGACCGGCAGTTTACCCAGCAAAAGATAGTTAAGAAGAAAAGTGCTGCTGAAGGTATCGGAGTTCAGATATAAAGAGATGCGACGCTGAAATATCCTGTCATCGGGGATGAAGACCCCACTGATAAAAAGATTACAGATGACATGGACAAGAACCTCCCTGAAAGCGGAAGTGTCCATTGCTACAATATCCATGAACCGGCCGAGCCTTTCAAGGTGGAGAGGATTTGCTACCTCGGCCCATGTCTCTGTCGAAAACCCGGAAATCCCCGGGGCGGGGATCACGATCTGCATGAGCATGCCATTGTATAGTTTGAGGAGCCTTTCGTTACCGGCAGTGAGGATAGTGAAACCTACTCCGGCGTCAAGCAGGATATCTTCTTTGGACCGAAGAGCGGCTTCGCTGATTTTTTTCATTAAGTCTTCGCAGGTCTCTGTCAGGCCTGAATCGATCAGTTTCTTCAGCAGCCCGGCCAAATGCTGCATGGCACTTTTGCGGGCGTCGGGAGAGAGGGAGGAAAAGACAGGAAACATTGAAAAGAGGGCTTCCATGAAATGCGGCGCAGATTCCCGGGACAGGTCTCTTGTAATGGTGGAGAAAAAGGTATCGGTCATGGCCCCATCATCGATGAGTTTAGGATCGATATCGCCGATCCTTTCCAGGACTTCATCGTATTTCTCTTTGTCCAGAAGCTTCACCGCCCCGGAGATTTTCCCGAGAGTACACTTCCTGTGCTTCTCGTCATATTTGATGAGTTCATCAAAGTCATTACCGTGCGTCCCTTCTTTGAGGGCTGAAATGACGGCATCCGGCACGGTCGTCATATTGAGGATTCTTCCCTTCACCGAGGAGAGGAGCTTTTCAAGCACCGGCCCGATGTCGATATTCTCAAATCTTTCACGAATGGACCTTGCAGTCCTTAAGACATGGGAGTACCGGCACGAGAGATCGACGGAGGAGCTTCTTATTTCATCCAGCCATATCTCTACCAGTGGGCGCAGCATCTGCCTGCTGTCTTCCTTCTCCAGGGGGAGCTCGACGAGAAAGAGAAAGTTTGTTATCATTTTTTCCCTAGAAGCGTCATCGGCGTTTTCAGAGGCTTTCAGGGAAAATCTGGCCAAGATTCGGAAGGCTCTGTAGAAGGTCTGCCTTTCGTACCAGAAGAGATCCTTCGAAAAACTGTTGATCGCCTCGGAGAATTTCTTCCAGTCTTTTTTTGTCGAGAGGATACTGGAGATTATTTCCTCGGCCTTCTTCAGGAGCCCTACTTTGTCCTCCATATTCGATGTGAGGAGACGAAGGTTTAGCCCCCTCAACTCTTCGGAAACCTCCATAGCCGAGGCAAAGAAATCGTCCGGTCGTTCCCTCTTGAGGAGAAAGGTCCCTATGTGCCTTCCGTTTTGGTTGATATCGATCCGGAGATTCCGCGCCCTTTCGATGACTTCGCTTTCAATGGCGAAAGTGAAGAAGCCTTTCTCAATACCTGTCCCTGCCAGTTCAGTCCCGTCATGCATAAGTGTCGCAAAGTAGTCTCCCTCCGGCATAGAAAGGATTGTCCCTTTCAGGGTCGTCGTGCCGTCTTCTTCCGTTATGCAGAAATCCTTCGCCACAAGGGAATCGACCATTCCCTTGTATGCTGTTGCAATGGTACCTATGAGATAGTCGAGTCTGCATATATCGACCGGACCGGTCATGACATGTCTTTCCTTATCGAATTCCCGGACGCAATTTCAATGATATCCATTATACCGTGAAAATTTCGTTTTTCAGTTCCGGATTCGGCCTCTGGAGAATTTTCTGCAACGGAGGAGAAGCAATCTTGTTGCGAGGGCGAAAGATGAGGAAACAACCCCATTAAACAAGCTGATAAAAGTTGACAATTCCTACATATACTGCTATATTTAATTTATAAAAGAGGTTTTTTAACAGTATGTAAACATAAGGGGAGGTAACAATGAAAAAAAATATCTTAGGGATAGTACTTTTCACACTCTTGTTTGCCGGTCTCTCGTTCGTCCCTCAAACAGCAGCCCAGCAATGTGCAACCTTCGATTTTGTCACCAACACGTTCCGTGTTCCATGCTTTAACCTCGGTGAACAGTCTTACTGGCTCGACATGGGCTTTTCGCGTTCAACATCGCCAACTCTGGAGATAAAAAACTTCGGCCTTAAAGGAGCTGAGTCCGCCGATCCGGACTGCGCCTCTGTTGATTTCTCAACATTAAACTTTCATGTCCCCTGCTCTTACATCCTGGGAGGCAATTACTGGATCGATTTTCTTGTTGATATGACTTCTCTCGAATTTACCGTACAAGGTTCCGGTGAGAATGCAGGCAATCCTGCTCCCGGATATTAATTTCGGTAGACCGTTTCCGGCACGCGGGAGATAATCACCCTCTCCTCCGATGGCGTATGAGTGACAAACTCATACGCCTTTTTTATTTTTTTCAGACCCCTGAACCATGCTTCTCTCTGACTGGTGGTTCTTTTCCAGGAGGAATTGACCGCTCTCCCGTCCCCGCTTTTTCTTGCCGTTACGGTTTTAGGTGATATAATGAAAAAAAACCGGACGAAACAATGGAAGAAAATGACCGATATACCACATCCGATCTTATAGAGGCCCAGTTCGAACCCGGCTCGGACGGACTCGTCCTGAAGAACCTGTTGGGTATCAAGGACAGGAAGGAGATGGACCGTCTGGAAGCCGATAGATTAAAAACCGCACTGGATAAACTCCTGGGCGTATACAGTGAAAAATACCGGTTCAGGGAAGCTGACATAGGAAAGATCCACAGGATGTGGCTCGAAGGCATCTATCCGTGGGCGGGAGTTTATCGCAGAGTGAATCTGAGCAAGGATGAATTTCTCTTCGCCGCGGCGGATCAGATCCCTCTTCTTATGGCTGATTTCGAAAAAGGTCCTCTTTTTCGTCATACACCCTGTAATTTTAAATCCACCGGAAGGGTCGTCCGGGCACTAGCTGAAGTGCATACGGAACTCGTCCTGATCCATCCCTTCCGGGAGGGTAACGGAAGAGTGGCCAGGCTGTTGGCGACGATCATGGCTTCGCAGGCAGCGCTTCCTGTACTTGATTACACCGGAATAAAGGGGCCGAAACGGGCCGAGTATTTTTTCGCTGTCAGGAAAGGACTTGACAAGGACTATGCCCCTATGGAACGCATTTTCACACAAGTCATAGAGGAAACGATTAAAAGCTACGGCTGCTGAGGGGCTTTTTCGTCCTTTTCTCTTGCTTCGGAAACGTCGACGATTATGTCCTCTATCGCAAAAGAGGATATGATATTCTTCTGCAAAGCACTTTCATACCTCGACCTGTCACTTAGGTAGGGGTTTGTTTCCTTGAGGGATTTTTTCTTCATATATAATTATACAATGCCTCGCTGGAAAAATTCTTCCGTCTACTGTCCCGAACTCTATGCTCCTGTCTTCTCGAACGCTCATTCAAAAAGCGCCCGGACAAATTCCGCCGGAATGAAATCCTGGAGGTCATCGATTCCCTCTCCCACCCCTATCAATTTCACGGGTATGTTCAGTTCCTTCCTGATCGCAAAGACAATCCCTCCCTTGGCGGTGCCGTCGAGTTTGGTAAGCGCAATGCCTGTAACCCCCACCGCTTCATTGAACATCTCGGCCTGCCGCAGGGCGTTCTGACCGTTCGTGGCATCGACAACCAGAAGAATTTCTTGGGGAGCGCCCGCCATCGCCTTGCCGCATACCCTCTTGACCTTCTTGAGCTCTTCCATGAGTGAATTCTTCGTATGGAGACGGCCGGCGGTGTCGATGATCACGACGTCGATCCCGCGTGATTTCGCCGCCTCAATGGAGTCGAATACAACGGCCGACGGGTCGGAGCCGCTCTGATGCTTCACGAGCTGGGCGCCGGCC
>JBECKU010000168.1:0-4736 GCA_040235385.1 Candidatus Sulfobium sp.
GTACCTCAGCAGGGCTGACAAGAGTTATCTCTCGGGAATCGTTGCGGCACATGAATCGGGGATTAGCGTTCTGGCAGGACCCCATGACCTTGAGGAGGGGATCTCGATCACCGGCGAGACAGCAGGAGAGATTTTAAGTCTTCTCAGGACGATCTATAGGCATATTGTCGTCGACACGGAGGCCATTCTGACCCAGGCGACAATGGCTGCGATCAATATGTCCGATCTGATTCTCCTCACATTGATTTTGAGTCACCCGAGTATCAAGAACACCCGGAGATACCTCAAGTATCTTGATAAGGACAGCAAAAGAAGTGAGAAGATAAGGATTGTGGTCAACCGGTATTTTGAGAAAACTGGGATAACGATTACGAATGCGGAAGACCTGCTTAACAGGCCCGTGTTTTGGCGCATTCCCAACGACTTTAAGACAGCCATGGCATGTCTCGATGAAGGGGTCCTTCTGGGTACCTATGCCCCTCGGTCGAAATTAAGTACATCAATAAAAGACCTTGCAATGACAGTAACAGGGAACAAAGCGGATATTTCAGGCAATAAGGCAAAGAGTTCCCCGTTTAACAGATTATTCAGAAAGACGGCGTCATAAGACGATGGAGCCGTTATGCAACCCCTTTATAATCTAGGCTCCGGCAGGCATTGTGCTTTCAAAACAATTAACTATAAGCTATAGCCTTCCCGGGGAAAATGAATGAAATAATGAAGAAAAGATATATATATTCTTTATTGTTCGGCGTGCCGGGTCTTCTCGTTTCTCTGATCGTTTCAGTCATTGCCTTCGGGGCCGTCGCCGGCATTCTGTGGATTTACATCCTTGGCGACAATCCTTGGCCACGGTCTGCAGGAACGATACTGCCCATGGTGTTTATTTTTGTCTTCTTTGCGCTGTGGTTTGCTTTCGTCGTCATTGGATTTATTACCGGGAAGAACCTTGAGGAAAATTTGGAAATGAATACAAAACACATCCTGGCTTCAGTCTGCGTGACAATTGTAGCGGTTTTCTCGATCTTACTTCATCAGCTGAATGCCGGAAATTTGGTGCCGATATCCGATACCGTACTTTGTGCTGAGATCTGCAGGGAACAGGGATATTCGGCGAGCGGTATGCCGCCGAAAGACTCGGGTGAAAGAAGTTGTATCTGTTTCGACCGTTACGGACAGGAAACCATGAGAATTCCAATAAACGTCGTCTCTTCGGACAAATGAACAATGAACATCACTTCACCGCGTCCTTAAACGCCTCGGCCGCTGTGAACGTCGGCTCTCCGATGCGGCGTTCAGCGGAGGAGATCGCTTCGACCATCTCACGCAGTTGTCCGGCGCTGTATGGTTTCGGCAATGTAGCCCTGAAACCATATTTTCTGAAATCTTTCATAACGGTGGATTCCGAGTTTCCGCTGGAGACGACGGCATTTATACCGGGGTCGATGTCGAGCAGCTTCTTGATTGTCGGTTCTCCGCCGACACCGTTTAGGATATAAAGGTCGAGAATGACGATATCAAAAGGCCGACCGATCTTTTTTCTCTCGGTGTACAGCGAGACCGCTTCTTCGCCGTCTGAGACGGTTTCTACAGAATAGCCGAGATAAATAAGAAGGGTCGATGCGTACGAACGGATTATCTCTTCGTCATCCATTAACAGAATTCTCCCCCGCGCCCCGGAAAATTTGCTTGCTTCATTGTCTATATTCATTTCCCCTCCGCATCACTGTATGGGCCGCTGCCGGCGAGTATGCATGCCCCGTTCTTGCCGGAATGTTTCCGGTAGATAGGACAGATTTTATGTAGTTTTGTCTTGCAGTATTCGTCGATTTCAAAAGCACTTGGAACGAAGCAACCGTATCTGGCCGTGCATATCAGCAGATGTTTGTCCGACAGAAAATTACAGATCATCGGTTTCCTCCAAAAAATTGATGCGCTTTATTATTAGATTAATAAAATCACCAGGTAATGTCTGTCCGGAAGAGTCTGTTTTCTGTGTCGGTAATGATCTTACGTAGGTTTTATAAGCATGGTTCAGGCGAGACTGAAATGATGGCGCTGTCCTGCCAGTAAATAAGATATTATCTAAACTTTAGTATTAATTAAATTCAATCTATTGTTAAATTTATTTGGTACTAAATTATTATAAAATTCAAACTATCCGCCAATAGGAAATGTGACGTTTTCAGCTTAGTATAAGAATTAAGAGAAGAGCATGATCCCATGGCATGGAGGTGACCGGATGAGAGGGGACAGGACAAAAGAACTGATTTCTATTTTGATGGAATCTTCACTGTATATGACATTATCCGTTAAAGAGAGACATGCTCTGCTGGTAAGGCTGGAAAAGAGCTATCTGATCGCCTCCGAGAGCGGCCGTATAGAATCCGATACGGGCTATGATGCGCGGTAGCAGGATTTAGGGTCTGTTAAGAGATCGGAGATGATCCCTGACGGTAAAACTTTGTGAGGACGCCTATCTCGCAAATATCAAGAGACCTTGACCATAAAGCTGAGAGGAATGACTTGTCTGCGGAGGGAACGAGGGAACAATATACGGAGTTCATCAGGAGCAGGGTCTCACTTCCATAAAAAAAAGGTTGTAGCCTTTCATTCATGATTCTCGTCATAATGCCGGCCTCCGGGTGTTATACTTGAATCATGCAGTCAGGCGGACATGGCAAAGAAGTACTTTCAGCGAACTCGAATAGTTTGATCCTTCTCTCCGTTCTCATCTGCCTCTGTTTTATCGCCTTGCCGCTGGTCCATGCAGGGGGCGAATCTTTTCGTTGCGGTACAAGGCTCGTTTCAACCGGGGACAGGACGTTTGAGGTCCTAGTCAGATGTGGCGAGCCGGATTACAGGACTGTCAGATATGAAAAACGCATCAAACGGGATTTCTTCCGGGATCTTTTCCCTTACAGGGACAGGGAAAGAGAGGCTTACAGGGAACCATTTCTTGTCGAGGAATTCGTCGAGATCGAGGAGTGGATATACAATCCCGGGCCTACGAGGTTCATCCGCTACCTTACCTTCGAAAACGGTATCCTCGTAGATATCGAGACGGGAGATTATGGGTATTAAAAGGGGGCTTTCTTATGGTGGTTGCCTGCCCGGATGCGGATATAGGATATAGGCAGTCTGTCGGTGCTGTGGAATGCAGAAAGTGTGGCATCGTCTCCGAAAGTTTCTCTCCGACTTTTTTCACTGGTAGTTCTTTTTCTCTCCCGGCCACTCGATTTTGTGATTGAATTTCTCTTTGATTTCATTATGCTGTAAGAAAAGGCAAATTAGAGGAGGATTAGTATGCATAGGAAGATGCCGGCGTTCTTTATTACATTGATCATCTGGTTATGGACCGGAAGCGCATTTGCCAGTCACGGGGCGGTCGGCGTAACTTCGAGCAATACCGGACCGATAACCACTGTGGGCGCCTCCACTTTAGGGAGGGGAGATATCGGGTTAGATCTCCAAACGGAGTTTATCTCCTATGATCGGTTCTCCAGGGCTGAGCTCCTTGACTTTGCCGAAGCGGATGAAGAGATACACGACGTGGATTATCTTCTGATCTACTATATCGGGTTGAGCTACGGTATCACCGACGGCACAACCGTACATCTCAGTCTCCCCTACTTCTACCGCAATGACATATCGGAGAGCGAACCACCCGACGAGATCCACCACCATGGCGACGCCAAGGGCTTCGGAGATCTCTCGGTCTTCGTCCATCAGAACATCTATAAGACTCAACACCGCGACTTTTCCATTACGCTTTTGGCAGGACTCGAACTGCCCACGGGCAAGACCAATGACAAGGACGACCATGGAGAGACATTCAAAGCGGAGTTTCTTCCGGGATCGGGCTCCTGGGACCCTTCTCTTGGTCTGGCGATGACTAAGGATGTCGGCCCCGTCTCCGTCGATGGAAATGTGCTCTACACCCTCGTGACTGAAGGCACGCAGGATACTGACCTGGGCGACATATTCACATACAACCTCGCTTTTTCCTATCAGGCATTGAAGAGGCCTCTTACTTTTGATATCCTCGCCGAGCTGAACGGCATATGGCGGGCCAAGGAAAAGGTGTCCGGCCATAAGGACCCGGACAGCGGCGGGAACACCATATTCTTTTCACCGGGGCTGAAGGTCGGAGTCCTGAAAGGCATCATGTTCTATGGTTCGTACAGTATCCCCATCGCGGAAAATCTGAATGGCATCCAGAACGAGACCGATTACCGGCTCGTCTTCGGTCTGAATTTTCTTTTGTGATGGGGAGAATTATCTTGTGTCTCTGCTTGGGGCCGAACATAACATTGATCAGCGGCCTTCAGTCATGGCAAGTGTGAAAATACAGCTTCATTTTCAAGATTCTCAATAATTAGCTCTAGACCGATCTCTGCAAAGGTTTGCAGAAAGCGCTGAATGGCAGAGGCATTAAATAATCGAAACTTCTTATTTCGGAGTAACGATGAAACAATTTTCAACGCGGGGCAACATTAATTTTTTTTAATTTGAATTCAAAATGAAGTAGTGATAAGATAAGGTTGTCAGTTTGGGGGATGAAGCTTTCATTCTATTTTATGTTGCCTATTCTCCGGGATTTCCAGTAGCGACGGAGACACAAACTTTCAGGCCGCCGTTGTTATCTTCCCAAAGGGGGAACATAAGACGCTTTACACAAGGGAAAAAGGGTGATATGAGGGTACTTTTACTCGACGACGGTACATCATCTGACC
>JBECKU010000169.1:0-8050 GCA_040235385.1 Candidatus Sulfobium sp.
AATAAAATACCCGTCGGCCAATCCCTGCATGAGCGCGCTCGCCCCAAGACGGTTTGCCCCATGGTCGGAGAAGTTGGCCTCTCCGAGAACAAACAGTCCTCGAATGTTACTTTCGAGGTGGTAATCGACCCATAGTCCGCCCATTGTATAATGAGGAGCCGGATAGATACGCATAGGCCGTGCATAGGCATTTTCGCCCGTTATCTTTTCATACATTTCGAACAGATTTCCATATCGGGCGGCGATGATGTCACGCCCGAGTTTCCTGAGAGAATCTGAAAAGTCCAGATAGACGCCGCGTCCGCCCGGGCCTACACCGAGTCCTTCATCGCAGACCTCTTTAGCTGCCCTTGATGCTATATCGCGGGGCGCAAGATTCCCGAAGCTGGGATATTTACGCTCAAGAAAGTAATCACGGTCTTCTTCCGGAATATTATCGAGCGAACGATCATCCCCCCTCATTTTCGGCACCCAGACTCTGCCGTCATTTCGCAGAGATTCCGACATCAGCGTGAGCTTGGACTGATGCTCTCCGGTGACGGGGATACAGGTCGGATGGATCTGGGTATAGCAGGGATTTGCGAAGTAAGCCTCTTTCTTATAGGCCCGGTAAGCTGCCGTGATATTTGATCCCATCGCGTTTGTCGAAAGATAGAATACGTTTGAGTATCCCCCCGTGCAGAGACAGACGGCGTCGGCCGCAAAGGACTGAATAAATCCCGTCAGGAGGTTGCGCACGACAATTCCTTTTGCCTCTCCCCCGACCAGCACGAGGTCCAACATCTCCGAGCGGGAGTGCAATGTGACCGTCCCCGCTTTTACCTGCCTCGATAGGGCGCCGTAGGCGCCGAGAAGCAACTGCTGCCCCGTCTGTCCTCTTGCATAAAAAGTGCGGGAGACCTGCGCCCCACCGAAAGAACGATTTTCGAGATAACCTGCGTAATCCCTTGCGAAGGGGACCCCCTGAGCAACACACTGATCGATAATGTTGTTGCTCAGCATTGCCAACCTGTAAACATTAGCCTCCCGCGACCTGAAATCACCGCCCTTAACCGTGTCATAAAAGAGGCGATAGATGCTGTCCCCGTCATTAGGGTAATTCTTGGCTGCGTTAATGCCTCCCTGGGCAGCGATGCTGTGGGCCCGGCGCGGGCTGTCCTGGTAACAAAATACATCAATGTTGTATCCCAACTCGCCGAGGGTTGCAGCGGCCGAAGCGCCGGCAAGACCCGTTCCCACTACGATGATCCTGTATCTACGTCTGTTTGCCGGACTTACCAGTCTCAGCTCCCTTCGCCGCATGTCCCATTTTTCATGGAGGGGACCGTCCGGGCATTTTCCGTCAAGCGTCATATTTCACCTAATTCTTCACCAGACCCGCCAGGATGATGACAGGGACTGATATAAAACCCAGAGAGATGATGAGAGCCGCGATTACGCCCGCCTTCTTCACATAAGGCATCGTTTCTTCATTATTAAGGCCTCCCGTCTGAAAGAGGCTCTGCACACCGTGAATGAGGTGGAGAGAGAGAACGAACATGGCCGAGATGTAAATCAGTGAGACCGTGAAATGCTGAAAATTCGTTACTACCATTCCGAAGACATCGGGCCGTCCCGTCCCATCCGGATTGCGGCCTGCAAAAAGGACAGGGTTAATGACTCCAAAGGTAAAATGAAGGAGGTGATAGAAAATATAAACTCCCAGGAGACTCCCGGTCCAGATCATGTTCCTGGATGCAAAATTTGCCATGATATATTTCCTGACGGAGTACGTCCCTTTGGAATCATGATTTTCAACAGTGAGCTGGATGCCGTAAAAGACATGAAGGTAAATAGAAATAATTAATATTGCTCTGACTCCCCAGATCAAAGGACCCAGTCCCTGCAGCTTTGCAGCATATGAGTTCATGGCATCGGCGCCGTAATACACCGAAAAGTTTCCCAGCATATGCAAGGTTACGTATAAGACCATTACAAGTCCGGTAAGGGCCATCAAGATCTTTCTGCCGACTGTGCTCCTAAAAAAATACATTCCTCATTTTCTCGAAATCCCGGTCTTTTTTGCCGCCTCGACGACGGCATGAGCGACATTGGAGACGACTTTCCGGTCAAAACAACTGGGGATAATGTAATCTTCATTCAACTCGTCGCTCTTGATGGTCTCGGCTATCGCCCTGGCGGCTGCAAACTTGACCTCTTCATTTACACCTCTCGCCTTTGAGTCGAGCAGTCCCCGGAAAATACCGGGGAAACTGAGCATGTTATTTATCTGGTTGGGATAATCCGATCTCCCTGTTGCGAGTACCCGCACCAAGGGAAGCGCATCTTCGGGAGATATCTCCGGATCGGGGTTGGCAAGGGCGAATACGACGGGTTCTCTTGCCATCTTTCGTATGTCATCGGGCCCTATGATATTCGGAGCCGAAAGGCCGATAAAGACATTTGTTCCCTTCATGGCGTCCGATATTCTTCCCTTGATCTTCCGGGGATTCGTCATTTTTGCAAGGTCCCTGTTATAACGATTCATGTCCTCTTTCCTGCCGGAATAAAGAACGCCAAACTTATCGCACACTGTGATGTCTTTTACTCCGTAGGATGAGAGTATTCTCGTGGTCGCGGAACCCGCCGCCCCCGCACCCACCACGACTACCTTGAACTTCTTTATGTCCTTTTTCAATAATCTTGCAACATTGATAAGAGCGGCAAGTACTACCACAGCCGTTCCATGCTGGTCGTCATGGATGACGGGCATATCGAGTTCTTTTCGCAGTCCTGATTCTATATCGAAGCACCGGGGCGCAGATATGTCCTCAAGATTGATGCCGCCGAAGGCCGGTGCTATATTCTTAACAGTATTGATTATTTCTCCGGTGTCCTTTGTATTTAAGGGGATGGGGAAAGCATCTATACCGGCAAACTCCTTGAATATCATGGCTTTGCCTTCCATAACCGGCATGGCCGCCTCCGGACCTATGTCGCCGAGGCCGAGCACGGCGGTGCCGTCCGTCACCACTGCAACAGAGTTGCCCTTTATGGTATAGCGATATGCGTGCTCCTTGTGGTCGCTGATGTCCCTGCAGATTCTCGCCACGCCGGGCGTGTATACTTTTGAAAGGTCATTCCTGTCTTTTATATGGATCTTGTTATGGATCTCGATCTTTCCGCCCTCATGGGCGAAGAAAGTCCTGTCCATGACCCTCAGAACTCTCACACCTTCCACATTTCTTATGGAATTTATGATCTTTCGTTCATGCTTCTCGTCACGGGCATCGACAGTAATATCCCTGATTATCTTCCCCTTTTCGACGCGGACAATATCTATGGCGCCCAAATCCCCTCCGGCCTGACTGATGGCGTTTGCCAGTTGAGAAAACATGCCGACCCTGTTAGCTATCTCTGAACGTATCGTTATGCTATAGCTCGGACTCGGTACGCACCCCATATCTTAAATTTCCTCCTTGTTCCAGGGTCTCTAGGGGCCCGTCTCTCCCGTCATGGACCCGGGGTCGAGGAGCCTGCCAAGTTCTTCACCGGTCAGATCCGTCATTTCAGCGGCTACTTCCTTTATGCTCCTTCCTTCGGCATATGCCCTTTTGGCGATCCGGGCAGCTTTGTCGTATCCGATTACCCCGGTAAGAGCGGTTATAAGCACAGGATTGCGGCCGATGACTTCTTCTATCTTCTCCCGGTTGACCGAAAACCCGGCGACAGCCTTGTCGGCAAGCAGGCGGGAAGAGTTTCCAAGGAGAGTAACGGACTGAAGAAGAGAATGTGCGATGAGAGGCAGCATGATATTCAGCTCGAATTCTCCCCGGCTGTTCCCTATCGTCAAGGCCGTGTCGTTACCCGTTACCTGGGCGCATGCCATAATGACCGATTCACAGATCACCGGGTTTATCTTGCCCGGCATAATGCTGGACCCCGGCTGCAGAGCGGGCAGGCTTATCTCGGCAAAGCCCGCCAACGGACCACTGTTCATAAGCCTCATGTCATTGGCGATCTTTGTGAGCGCGCTCGCTGCGGTCTTCAACTGTCCGCTCAATTCCAATGCATTGTCCATCGATGACTGTGCGGCGAAGTGATTACCGGTTTCGATGAAAGGCAGCCCCGTGGCTTCAGCGATCTTTAAAGCGACCCTTTGACCGAATTCAGGGTGAGCATTGATCCCGGTCCCCACGGCCGTGCCGCCGACCGCCAGTCTGGAAAGCCTGGAGAAGCATGTTTCATTTATCCGCTCGATACATTGCTCGACCTGATATGCCCAGCCTCCCAGCTCCTGGCCCATGCTGATGGGCATTGCGTCCATAAGATGGGTCCTGCCGGTCTTGACGATTTCCTTTAGTTCTTCGGCGCGTCTTTGCAAGGTCGATTTGAGGTGTGCCAACGAAGGCAGGAGCAGCTCAGTGACCTGGAGATAGGCGCTGAGGTGAATCGCCGTAGGAATTACATCATTCGATGACTGACCCATATTGACATGGTCGTTAGGGTGGACTGTCCGTGAACCGGCATTTCCCCCGAGAATTAAAGACGCACGGTTGGCGATGACCTCATTTGCATTCATATTTGTCGACGTCCCCGATCCGGTCTGGAAGATATCGAGCGGGAAATGGTCGTCCCACTTTCCCCCGGCCACTTCCTCCGAGGCCAGACTGATGGCGTGCGCCAAGTCTGCATCGAGAAGGCCGAGTTCGGCATTCACATCAGCCGCGAGCCCCTTGATCATGCCGAGGGAACGGATAAATACACGGGGAAAGCGGATGCCGCTGACACGGAAGTTCTCAATCGCACGCTGGGTTTGGGCACCGTAGAGCGCCCCGGAGGGTACTTTTACCTCGCCGAGAGAGTCTTTTTCTATCCGGCTTTCAGCCACGATCTTTCCTGAAAAAAATAGAGGCGCGATGCATAAATCCATTATACAGTAATGCAAGTGTTCCGCAATGCAAAAAATGCTTTGAGTAGACATGCCGGCGATTGGCTTTCAGCCGACAAGCTCCGGGATGATTTAGATCATAGAAAGGGATTGAGAGGTGTTTTATACTCAGGGTAGAATAATAAAACAGGAGGTTCGATAATGGCATTAAGAAATATCATTAATATCGATGAGGACAAGTGTGACGGGTGCGGTCAGTGCGTGGTGGATTGTGCGGAGGCGGCCTTGCAGATAGTCGACGGCAAGGCGAAGCTCATAAAGGAGATATACTGTGACGGGCTCGGGGCCTGTCTGGGCAGTTGTCCGACAGGTGCTCTGACCGTCGTGCAAAGGGAATCGGAGCCCTTCAACGAAGAAGCCACGCAAAGGCATATGGAAACCGTGAAAATGAAGAAAGAGGAGTTTTGCGGCTGTCCGGGCACGAAGGCGGTAGATTTCAACGGGAATAATAAGTCCGGACTCACTACCGAAACCAAACCGGAACTGACGAACTGGCCGATACAGTTGAAACTTGTCGGGACCACAGCGCCTTATTTTAATGGCGCCGATCTTCTCCTGGCGGCAGACTGCACCGCTTTTTCGACGGTGAATTTCCACGGCCGCTTCATCAAGGGGAAAAAGACGCTTATTGCATGTCCGAAACTCGACGATGCTCAGCACTATTTTGAGAAGCTCACCGAGATCTTCAGGGACAATGATATAAAGAGCGTCTCTGTGGTAAGGATGGAGGTGCCCTGCTGCGGGGGGCTTGCCTATCTGGTAAAGCAGGCGATCCAGGCGTCGAAGAAGGATATCCCTTATGAAGAAACCGTCATCGGCGTGAAGGGCGACGTTCTCAACGAAGGAAAAACTCCCCTCATCCCAAAATTGCAGTCTTTCTCCAGGGTCTGATCCCTTGGTGCGCGGCAATTAAGAGTTAGTCGGCCGCGCACCAGTCATCGTCGCATTCGAGGGAGTGTTCGAGGTAGTCGTAGGCAGAGAGAATCCTCTTTTCCGCCTCTATTTGGCGGGGCGACAGCGACCCCCATGCGAATTTTTTGGACTGTTCGAGAATTGCAGACTTATCCGGGATAGAGCCGAGACCGGAAGCGATAACTTTCCCGGAAGCCGTATCCAGGAGTTCCGCTTCCTCTCCGTTGGTCACAACTGCAAGGGGAACAATATAAGGCTCAAGAACCCTCGCAATGGCGAGCGCCGGCCGCTCCCGGGTTACCAGAGAGCCCGGTCCATACTTTATAACCACGGTACTCCGCCCGGCTATTTTTACCGTGAGGTCGACGATAGAATATACTTTTTTCCCTTCAATATCCAATTCTATCCTTCTCTTTCTCTCGATATCTTCTTTGCAGTATTCTTTCTTTTCTACCAGGAACCGGGCAACGTTCTGAATCAGCCGTTCGTCGTCCGTATCGGTGATCTCGCGTCCGGTGAGGAAATCGGTCATTTTTCCCAATATTCTTTTGCGCCCCATTCAGACCTCCCTCGAAGAATCAAACAGAATGCCACCGCAGAGACACGGAGGCACGGAGAAGACTTAAAAATGCAGAATTCAAAAATGAAGACTACTACAACCTATCACCAAATTTCAATTTTGAGATAGGTTCTAAATAAGAGACTTTCTCTGTGTCTTCGTGTCTCCGTGGTTAATTTTTCTTTTTTATTCTACTCTTACGACCACATGTTCCGGAAGATCATGCAGCAGTTCCTGAACGGCCTTTTCGAGGGCTTCTTTATTTTTCGATTCAGCCGTGATCAAAATTTTATACGAGGAATTGTCCAGCACGGGATAGGAGCCGAAGGATATATCATCATTCCGGGACACGGACTTCGAGAGCGCTGCTGCGATTTCCGACTCTTCCGCATTGAGGTAAAGCTTTTTCAGAAAATAGGCCGGAGACCGGAACCTCTCCCGAATCGCGGAAAATTTGTCTCTCAAATACTGAGGAATCCCCGGAAAAATGAACACATTACGGAATGAGACGACAGGAAATCGGCTGCTGCTGACGGTTATAATTTCGGCCCCCTCAGGCACCTCGGCCATTTTCATGATCGCAGCATTGCATGCCGTTCCGTACTTCGTTCGAAAGCTCTTCTCCAGTTCAGGGGCCCGTTTAAGCGCTACCCCGAACCCTTTTGCTATCCCGGCCATGGTCACGTCGTCGTGAGTCGGTCCGACCCCGCCGGCAGTGAATACATAATCGTATTTTCCCGAGAACAAAGATGCTTCTTCCCCGATAGTCTCTATCTCGTCGGGTATGACCGATATCCGCATAACGTTCACACCGAGCGTCCGCAACTCCGAAGCGAGATAGAATGAGTTCGAATCCAGTATCTTGCCCGAGAGGATTTCATTCCCGATAATGATAATCCCGGCAGTCTTTGCGACACATCCGCTCATGAACATAATGTATCAGAAACCGATTCGATATGTCTTATTATTTTCAGCGCCGCATCGCGGAAATTATAACGCAATGCTAAAGCGCGTCCCTTTGCGGCGAGTGCTTCTCTTTCCGGATCGTTATGGAGGTAATAGTCGAGGACTTCCCTGAGCTCCCCGGGCGTCCGATAGACGGCAATGCTGTTATCGAAGAGTTTATCCATGCCCTTAACTTCATCGGAGACGACGAAGCCTCCGCTGGCGAGGACGTCCGGAATCCTTGGGTTGACAAACCCTTCCCTCCTCATGTCATCGTGGTGGTCATTCAGCACTATTTTAGAGGATGCGTAAAGTTCGTTCAGCCTTCCGTATTCATAATATTCTCCGCCGTACCATTCGTCGGGGACCAGACCTTTCCAGCCCCAGCCCCAGATCTTTATCCTGTAGGGAAGATCCCCCATATCCCGAATGATCTTTCTCGGGCCGTCGGCCCTGGTATTTCCGACAAAGACGATGTCGTACCGTTTTTCCACGGCGGCATAGCGCATATTCGTAGGTATCATGAGCCATTCGGCGTCGGCACCGGTATCCAGGATTTTTTGTGTGAACGAAGGTGAAATGCAGTATATCTTTTTATATTCAGAGAGGACATCGGGAGTTAGCCAGTCGGGGTGGCTGTGAATCCAGATAATATTGTATGTGTCTGACTAGATCTTACGAAGAGGCTCGCCGAAGAGATGCAC
>JBECKU010000234.1:0-15720 GCA_040235385.1 Candidatus Sulfobium sp.
ATTCAGGGACCTCCGGTATAGCCCGGAAAGTTCGGTGTGTTGCAGCATTCAGGTGCTGGTAGAATAGCTTTCCTCCATAATTATTCATACTGATGGGTAGGTTTTTTTTGCTCTTAAGTATGAAAAGGGTTGACAATGCAGGCAGTTATCATTATTATTTTTTATTCGCTTTGAGTATGCCAATTTAGGAGGGAGGGGTTCTTCTCCCGATATAACACACATTAGAGGAGGAATCATGAGGAGTATCAGGTTGTTTGCAGTTGCTTTAATTCTGGGGACTTTGTTAGTTGGTACGGGCGTTGCCTCGGCTGCGGGTTATCCCTTCGCAGTGCTGGACAACAGCACCGGGACTTCGGCAGTAATTGTCGGGAAGTTCGCTTCCGGTTCGGGGCAATTTACGCAGCAGGAAGCACAGAACCTTGTCGATTCAGTTGTCGCTGCCGTACAGAGCACCCTCGGCAGCACCGGGGGAAGCACGATACTGGGGCCCTCCGACCTTGCCTCAGTCGGTTACGGAGACGCCGACGCCTTAAAAGATTTCATCAAACAGAACTATATGGCGGCGGGCATCGATGTCTATATTTTTCTCGACATAAAGAGGACCGCCCAATATGCGGCAAAGTTCGGCAACAATATCAGGATCGATGTGTATGTGGCCGATATGGCGCAGCCACTGGGTATTTCGGCTGATTATCTTTATGCAGCTTCCATCGAAGCACCTGAAATGTATCTTTCGCTGCTTCAATCGTTTTCACTTATGTAATAGAGAACTCAGGAACTTAAATATCAAAGAGGCTGTCTTCCCTGAGGAGACGGCCTTTTTTTTAACCCAAAAAGTGCGATAGAAAAAAGCCGACGTCTTGAAAAAAATTTCTTTTTCGATGCCTTACCAACCTTGAAAGAATGGAATGGATCGCGGTTCTGATCAGGACCGTTTGAGAATCGCCTCGAAATTTTCCTGTATCTTCGCCTTGACCGCAACGATGCCCTGTTTGCGAAGCAGCGTCAGCATCCCCGGCGAGGCAAGGTCCTTCAAAAAGGCCTCTCTCCTTTTCTTGTCCTCAATTTGCGCCATGACCTTTGACCTCATTCTCCTCAAAAAAGCCAGATATTTCGAAAACCCGACGCCGTAGAGTATCTCGAGTTCCTTTCTGACCGTCTTTGAAAGCGCGGGGCTCGCACCGCCGGTCGATATAGCGATAGCCAGCGCTCCCCTTGCGACAACAGAGGGTGAGATAAAATTGGACTGCGCCGGCACATCCACCACGTTTATAAGTGCCGGCGCATCTTCCGCTATCTTTTTATTGATATCGGGTGAATCCGTTGCCGAGATCACGAGGAAGGCTTTTCCGAGGTCCCCTCTCCTGTAGTTCCGGGGATGATGACGGATCGCGTTCCTTGCCTTTTCCCTCTGGAGTGTCCTGGTGAGGGAAGGACTGATCACGGTAATATCGGCGCCGGCTTTTAAGAGCGAAAGGACTTTTCTCTCTGCGACTCTTCCCCCGCCTACGACAACGGCTTTCTTGCCAGAGAGATTCAGAAAAACAGGATAGTAAACAACGGAAGGACTCTTCTTATTTCTTCTTGCCGGCATTCAGCGACGAAAGCTCTTTCTTTGCGTCGGACGCATAGGGACTGTTGGGATATTTTTCGACCAGCTTATGAAAATATTCCCGGGCCTTTTCGGGGTTGCCGGCCATCTTATAGGAAAGGCCGAGGTTCAGCAGTACTTTTTCAGACTTTTTATAATCCGGGTACGCCGCGAGAAGTCCTTCAAATCTGCCGATTGCTGCATCGTACGACCCTTTCTTCATATAAAACTCACCGACCATATACTCATAATCCGCCATGCAATTTTTACACTTTTCCATTCTTATCTCGACGACGTCTTTATAAGGATTTCGAGGGAAGTCCCGCTTGAGTTTCTCAAACTCGGAAAGAGCCCGGGCAGCGCTCCCCCGTCCTCTTTCCGGGCCTTCTATCTCATTGTAGTAGATCATGGCGATCTGGTACTGTGCGTAGGGAGCATACCGGTGCTCCGGATAAATCTCTATAAACCTCCTGTATTCCGCGGCAGCGAGGTCCGCCTCCTCTTCCTTGACATAAGAGTCCGCTATTCTGAGCTGGGCGAGAGGTGCGAATTTTTTTGAAAGGTCCCTGTTTTTTATCTGGAGGAGAAGAGAGCGTGCGTCGCTGTAATCCTTGTTTTCGATAAGCTTGTTCGCCTCAACGAAGGATTTTTCCGGATCAAATGTATCGGTGCTCTTGACAGGGGTCTTCCCTGAACAGGAAACCATGAAAAGCACAAGGCAGAGAACTGATAAAAAGCTTTTTATTCTCATCCGTTCAGTTATTTAAACTCTAATACCGATAGTAAGTCAAGCGAACTTGCCTGCATCGCGGAGTGGGAGTTCCAAGTGACACAGGGACCGTCGGAATCTTCTCGAGCGAAGCTTGCTAAAGCCAGTACGCGGGTGTTATCTTTAATTCGTGAACTTACTCTACGCACAGAGACCCAGCAGATATATCAACAACGAGCTGAATTCCATCCACAAGAAAGGCCTGGTCAGGGTGGCATTGGCATTCCCCGATGTTTACGAAGTAGGAATGTCTCATCTCGGCCTGAAAATTCTTTACCATATCGTCAACTCCCTCCCATACGCATCAGCCGAACGGGTTTTTTCACCATGGCTCGATCATGAAGATTCACTGAGAAAAGAAGGGCTTCCGCTCTCGTCCCTTGAATCGAAATCCCCCCTGAGGGACTTCGATATAGTAGGGTTCAGCCTCCAGTACGAGCTTTCCTACACAACGGTCCTCAATATGCTTCATCTCGGAGGACTTCCAGCCAGGAGCGAAGAGCGGCTCGGCATGAAAGGATCGCCGCTCGTCATCGCCGGCGGACCCTGCACGCTGAATCCCTATCCCATGGCGGCGTTCATCGATGCATTTCTGATAGGTGACGGTGAAGATGCAATAAAAGAAATTCTGGATATATTTCTTCAGTGGAAACAGGACGGAACATCCGATAAGATCACTCTTCTGGGATCTCTGGCTGAAGTCGGGGGCGTCTTTGTCCCCCGCCTCGGGAAGGGCCGTAAGGTCAGACGCCGGATTGTCCGTTCCCTCGAGGATGCCCCCTTCCCTGACAGTCCCATTCTTCCTTTTACTAATATCGTCCATGACAGGATAAATATCGAGATCGCAAGAGGATGCTCAATGGGGTGTCGGTTCTGTCAGGCGGGAATGGCCTGCAGGCCGGTTCGCGAAAGGTCCCCGGCCAGAATACTGGAACTCGCTGAAAATTCGTTAAAGAACACGGGCTATAGCGACCTGTCTTTCACATCTCTAAGCGCGGGAGATTACTCCTGTCTGCTGCCCCTTCTCAGTGAATTTAATCGCAAATTTCACGGAGAACGAGTCGCGATATCTCTGCCGTCCCTGCGAGTGGCTTCGGTCAACTCCGGGATTCTCAGGGAGATCAAAACGGTTCGTAAAACCGGTTTTACCATGGCGCCTGAGGCCGGCACGGACAGGTTGAGGGCCGTGATCAACAAAGATTTCACAGAAGAGTCGTATGTCGCCGCGCTCGAAGTCCTTTTCAGGGAGGGATGGAATAACCTCAAGCTTTATTTTATGACAGGACTGCCGACCGAGCGGGACGAAGACATCGAGGCGATCCCTGAAATGGTGGCAAAGGCGATAAAAATATCCCGGAAGCTGACCGGACGGCATGTGAATATCAGCGTGGGGGTCTCCTCCTTTATCCCCAAGCCTCATACCCCTTTTCAGTGGTTCGGCCAGAACGATATTGGGGTCTTGAAAGAAAAAAACGGCTACCTGAAAAAGGCTTTTTTGAGAAAGGGGATTAAATACAAAGGTCATGACGAGGAGATGTCTCTCCTGGAGGCGGTCTTTGCTCGCGGCGATGAACGGCTTTCCGGTCTGATAGAAAGCGCGTGGTCCCTCGGGTGCAGGCTCGACGCATGGACGGAATCCTTCGACTTCGGGAAATGGACCAGGGCCATGGAGGCGACAGGTGTCGATGCTTACGCTTTTGCGAGAAGAGAAATTTCCCCGGGATCGCCGTTGGCATGGGATAACATCGAAACGGGCGTCACAAAAGAATATCTAAAGAAAGAATATCTCAATGCGTTTTCTTCCACTTTCACGCAGGATTGCAGAAAGAGATGCCTGAGCTGCGGCCTGAAGTGCGGGGCGGACTCTCAGAAAGGCGTTCCCGAAGCAGTGCCCGAAATACCGCATTCTCCCCTTGAGGAGATGCGAGGGCACACACCTTCAAAACGGCGCATCGCGGAGAGAACGCGCATCGGGGAACAGTCTCCTTCCATCAGGGTGAGGCTTGAATATTCCAAGACGGGCGATGCGAGATACTTGTCCCATCTGGAGCTCATGACGGCCCTTATTCGTGCGCTGAAAAGGGCGGGATTCCCATTGAAGTATTCGAGCGGTTTTCATCCTTCGCCAAAGGTATCTTTCGGTCCCGCCCTCGGTGTCGGTATCGCGGGGCTGAGGGAATATCTCGATATGGAACTGCTTCCGCCTTATGAGCTCGACTATTGCCTAATGAGGTTGAACCGGACACTGCCTCCCGGGCTGCATGCCCGGAATCTCACCGCGGTTTACGGGGGGGAAAAATCCCTGGATAGTTCTATAATAAAATATAAGTACGAGGTCAGAAACGGAAATGAATTTGCGGTCGGGCTGTTCATGCAAAAAGATGAGGTGTTCGTAACGAGAAAAGACAAGGTCATCAATATCAGAGAAATGGTGGACGCGATAGAAGCGGCAGAAGGGGGAGCTTTTCTTCTTACGGTACACGACCTGGATGAAGGGCTTACCCGCGTGCGGCTCGATGAGCTCCTCCCCGTAATTTTTAATGTTCCTGCCGAAGAACTGGAAGTAACCAGAACGTCCCTGTTTCTCCGCAGGGGCGGTTTACCGGAAGAGACCGGAAAAAGAAGGATATGGGCAGCGAGATCCTGATCAACGTCACGCGGGAGGAAACGAGGGTCGGCCTTCTGGAAGGAGGCCAGGTCGTCGAATTCTACGTCGAGCGGAAACGCGACGCCAGCCTGCTGGGAAATATCTATAAAGGAAAGATCGTAAAGATACTTCCAGGCATGCAGTCGGCTTTCGTCGATATCGGTCTCGAGAAAGCGGCGTTTCTCTACGTCGCGGACATAAAGGCCGATACCGATGAGTATGCCCCTTTATTTGAGGACGAGGACAAGGAAGTTTCGATTGAAGTCATACCGAGAAGGTGCCGTTCGGAAATGGCGATAGAAGAGATCATCCAGGAAGGGCAGGAACTTCTCGTACAGGTTTCAAAGGCCCCGATAGGAAGTAAAGGCGCACGCGTAACGTCTTATATCACCCTTCCCGGAAGATACCTTGTGCTCATGCCCAACGTCGAACATGTCGGGATATCCCGCAGGATCTCAAACGAAGACGAGCGTAACAGGCTGAAGAAGTTCGTCGAAGAAATCAAGCCGGAGGGATACGGCCTCATCATCAGGACGGCGAGCGAAGATTCTTCGGAGGAGGACATAAGGAGAGACCTGGAATTTCTCCTGCTCCTCTGGGAAAATATTCAGGGGAAAAAAGACAGGGTACCTGCCAGGGGACTGCTTTACAGCGACCTCGATCTTGTTTTCCGGTGCGTCCGGGACCTCATGAGCCAGGACGTGGAGAGGCTGATTATCGACTCAGCCGAAGAGTACGGCAAGATCATCGAATTCGTAAAGACTTATTTTCCAAAACTTCTCGGAAAGATAGAGCTCTATGAAGAACCCGAGCCTATCTTCGACGCCTTCGGGATAGAACTCGACATATCCCGTGCGATCGGCAGAAAAGTCTGGCTGAAATCGGGTGGATACATCGTGATAGACCAGACCGAGGCCATGACGGTCATCGACGTCAATACCGGCAAGTTCGTTGGTAAAGAAGGGCTCGAAGACACGATCTTAAAGACAAACCTGGAGGCCGTAAAGGAGATAGCTTATCAGATCAGGCTGAGGAACCTGGGCGGCATTATCATAATCGATTTTATCGATATGGACAGACCGGAAAACAGGGAGAAACTCTTCAATGCATTCACGGAAGCGATGAAGAAGGACAGGGCAAAAAATACTATCTTCCATATTTCGGAGCTTGGACTGATCCAGATGACCCGCAAGCGTGTCAGGGAAAGCCTGGGCAGGACATTGAGCACGACGTGTCCGTACTGCGAGGGGAAGGGCTTTGTCAAGTCCCCCGAGACCCTCTGTTACGAGATCCTTCGCACGATAAAGAAGCTCGCCCGGCACGGCTCGAACAAAATTATCATTACAACGCATCCTCTTGTTGCCGAAATGCTGTCCGATGAAGAGATGCTGGGGATCGAGGACGTAGAAATGAAATATGGGGTAAAGGTGATTATCCGTCCCGATAACAAGATTCATCAGGAAAACTACGAGGTGAGTTCTCTTTGAAGTCCCGTGACGCCGCACTCGATGAAAAATTTTCCTCGCTTCTTTTTTCCCTGCGTAAAAAGGGAGAGGCAGTCCTTGCGTTTTCCGGCGGCGTGGACAGTTCATTTTTGCTCAGGGCCATGCATATAGCAGGAATGCGGATATTGGCAGTTACCGCCGTTTCTCCCTCGGTTCCGGAAAGACAGATCCGCGAGGCGGTCCGGTTTGCCGAGGAGACAGGGGTCGCGATTATCACTGTCGAGACGAAAGAACTCTCGAACGAGCTCTTTGCGAATAACCCGCCGGAACGCTGTTTTTATTGTAAGGACGAACTTTTCGGGAGAATAAAAGTTATCGCGGCTGAAAACCATTACCGGTACATTTTCGACGGGAGCAATGCGGATGATCTCCATGACTACAGACCGGGGAGAAAGGCTGCCTCGATACACGGGGTGCAGAGTCCTCTCGCAGAATGCGGCTTCTCAAAGGATGAAATAAGGGCGATGTCCAGGAACCTCGGGCTTCCAACATGGTCTCAACCGTCCTCCCCCTGCCTGTCTTCCCGGTTTCCTTATGGGAGGAGGATCACGATCGAAGCACTTAAAAGGGTCGGGAAGGCCGAGGACTTCCTCATGTCCCTGGGTCTCGGGGACGTACGGGTAAGGGATTGCGGCGACACCGCACGGATCGAAGTGAGAGAAGAAGACATCCATATCTTTTTCAACGGGGAAAACCGCCGGCTCATTAACGAAAGACTGAAATCCATGGGGTATTCCTTTGTATCACTGGATCTCCAGGAATTCAGAAGCGGAAGCCTGAACAGGGTACTCGAAAACAGCGCTTCCGATACAAAATAGAACTCCCGATATCCGCCGGTGCATGTCATGCAGAAAGATCAATGAACACCTTACCTTTCAAAAAAACTGAATTTTTGGAGGAGATCTCCAAGTGCGTGCGCTGCGGGGGTTGCAAGGCCTATTGTCCTACCTATGAAGAAGGACTTTCGGAACCGCTGGGTGCGAGGGGACGACTCATGCTTCTCAAGGGTCTCGTTGAAGGCAGCCTGCAGCCTTCAAGGTTGCTAAACGAACGGATCTTCAGTTGCATCCTTTGCGGGGCGTGTTCTGGTACCTGTCCTCTCGGGATAGATGTCAGGGAGGCGGTTTTTCGGGGAAGAGCACTTCTGAGCAAGACCGATGGCAGAAGGTCTTACCTGAGAACTCTGGTAAGGCTTGCGACGCGATGGCCTGATCTGGCATTCAGATCTTTCCGGCTGGGCCGGCATCTGGTGCTGCCTCCATTGGTGAGAAGAGGGTTCTTACCTGTCGCGCCCGAGCTTCCGGATACCCCTCTGAAGAAGGCCGGGCAGGTCTTTACAGTCCCCCAAAAAAAGGGGCGGGTAGCCGTCTTTGCGGGATGCAGTACGAATTTCCTTTTCCCCCATCTGGGAGAATCCCTGATCAATGTGCTTCAACATCTAGGCTATGAAGTGATCCTGCCCAAGAGCGAAGTGTGCTGCGGGGCTCCTTTAAGAAGCCTCGGCCTCGAAAAGGAAGCTGCCGGGCTGGCGCGTAAAAACTTCCGGCTCTTCAGCAGGCTGAATGTCGAAGCGGTCCTGAGCCTCTGTCCTACCTGTGTGCTGACTTTAAAAACGGAGTACCCCGGGATGATCGGGGAAGGGCTCAATAATGTCATGGACATATCCGTCTTTCTCCGGGACAAGATTGCGGGTGTCGAAAGAATCGATAAAACCGCCTTCTACCACGACCCCTGCCACCTCCTTTACGGGCTGGGGGTCGGGGAAGAACCAAGGGAGACCGTAAAAAAAGCCGGTCTCGACCTCATTGAGGGCGAAGGCTCCGGCTGCTGCGGTTTCGGGGGTCTTTACTGTCTCTCCTACCGCCAACCTTCACTCAACATTCTCAATACCTGCGCCGGCAGGATAACCTCTTGCTCACCGGATACCGTAATTACTTCATGCCTTGGCTGCATACTGCAATTAAGTCGTATCATCACGGACAGGCCGGTGCTCCATCTCATTGAGTTGGTCGAAGAGGCATATTGTTTCAGGAAGTCCGACCATAGCACAGATGATTGCGAGAACGAACCCGCTCTTATTCGATAATTGCAAAATCCCGTCCCCTTTCCGATATAATATCCAAAATTTGCTCTTGACCCTATTTCACCACATCGGCATTTTTCTCTCGCGCTCTTTGGGTTAATGTGAGGTGAGACATGAAATTCTTTATTGATACCGCCAATGTCGAAGAGATCAGAAAGGCCCACGAGTTGGGCGTAATCGACGGGGTCACCACCAATCCATCCCTGATGGCAAAGGAAGGCAGAGACCCGATAAAGGTCCTCCGGGACATCTGTGATATAGTGGATGGTCCCGTGAGTGCCGAGGTGGTGGGCACAATAGCTGCAGACATGGTAAAAGAAGCAAAAATATTGTCAGGAATTCACAGCAATGTCGTAATAAAAATACCCATGATCGAGGAGGGGCTCAAGGCGGTCAAACAACTCTCCGGAATCGGGATCAGGACGAATGTTACCCTCGTTTTTTCAGCTTCGCAAGCCCTGCTGGCCGCAAAGGCCGGGGCCAACTATGTTAGCCCCTTTGTAGGTCGCCTCGACGATATCGGCCACACCGGTATGGACCTGGTCGGTGATATTATCGATATTTACGATAACTACATGTTCGAGACTGAAGTAATTGTCGCGAGCATCAGAAACCCTCTCCATGTCATTGACGCAGCACGGATGGGTGCGGATATCGCGACGATCCCCTATTCGGTTATAATACAATTAGCCAGACATCCCCTGACTGAGAGCGGACTGGAAAAATTCCTCAAAGACTGGGAAAAAGTCCCGAAGAAAAAGGGTAAGGGCTGATAAAGAGTAGATAAGAAAGAGGTGCAATTTGCCCTCACCATAAAGGAGTAACATGCCGATCTACGAATATACATGTAATAAATGCAGCGAAGAATTCGAGAAGCTGGTCTTTGGAAACAAGGCGGTGGAATGCCCCAGGTGTTCTTCCGGCGACGTGAAGAAGAGATTCTCCACTTTTGGTATGAGCGGTGTAGATAAACCCTTCGCGGGGTCTGAATCCGGGTGTACTTCCTGCAGTAAAGGGTCCTGCAGTTCCTGCAAGTAATCAGAAGTCACCGGCGATAGTCAAAGCAAGTTTTGTCGGGCTTTCCAACTCGGTCCTGCGTGAAGAAAGGACTGTAAAACATGAGTAACGAACCGAATAAGATAATTTACTCCATGATCGGGGTAAGTAAATTCTACGATAAAAAGCCGGTCCTGAAAAATATATCACTATCTTATTTCTACGGGGCAAAGATCGGCGTCATAGGCCTCAACGGCTCCGGGAAGAGCTCCCTCCTCCGTATCCTTGCGGGAAGGGATAAAGAGTTCATCGGCGAGACTGTCATTTCTCCCGGCCACGCTGTGGGGTTTCTGGAGCAGGAACCGGAACTTGACAATAACAAGACCGTGCGTGAGGTCGTCCAGGAAGGGGTCCGGGAAATCATCGACACCCTCAACGAATATAACAGCATTAATGAAAAATTCGCGGAACCGATGTCCGATGACGAGATGAACAAGCTTATTGATCGCCAGGGAAAAGTCCAGGAGAAGCTCGATGCCCTGGAAGCCTGGGACCTGGATTCCCGGCTTGAGATGGCGATGGACGCCCTGCGCTGTGCTCCGGCGGATATGCCCGTCAAGGTGCTCTCCGGAGGCGAACGGCGGCGTGTGGCCCTTTGCAGACTCCTTCTGCAAAAACCCGACATCCTGCTGCTGGATGAACCGACCAACCATCTCGATGCAGAGACCGTGGCATGGCTGGAGCATCATCTCCTGAACTATCCCGGTACCGTGATCGCGGTGACCCATGACCGTTATTTCCTCGATAATGTGGCCGGATGGATACTTGAACTGGACAGGGGGGAGGGAATCCCCTGGAAGGGAAACTATTCTTCATGGCTGGAGCAGAAGAAAACACGTCTTCAGCAAGAAGAAAAGGCCGAAAGCGAGAGACAGAAGACCTTGCAGCGCGAGTTGGAATGGATCAACATGTCTCCAAAGGGTCGGCATGCGAAGTCCAGGGCACGCATTAATTCCTATGAGGCGCTCCTGAGTCAGGACACCGAAAAAAGGGCGAAGGAACTCGAGATATTCATTCCTCCGGGGCCGCGCCTCGGCAATGTAGTGATCGAGGCGGAGGGCGTAAGCAAGGCATACGGGGAGAACATTCTTATGGAAGGAATGACCTTCTCCCTCCCCCCGGGCGGCATCATCGGTGTCATCGGTCCGAACGGCGCCGGAAAAACAACTCTCTTCCGGATGATCATCGGACAGGAAGGTCCAGATTCCGGGGCCTTCAGGACCGGGGATACAGTGAAGCTTGCATATGTCGATCAAAGCCGCGCGGTGCTCGACCCGGACAAAACGATCTGGGAAGTGATCTCGGGAGGAGACGACACCGTCACGCTCGGGAAAAGAGAAGTCAACTCCCGTGCTTATGTGGCTCGCTTCAATTTTTCCGGATCGGACCAGCAGAAAAAAGTTTCAATGATTTCGGGCGGGGAGAGAAACCGGGTCCATCTCGCACGCATGCTTAAGGAAGAGGCGAACATCCTTCTCCTGGATGAGCCGACGAACGACCTTGACGTCAACACCATGCGGGCTCTTGAAGAAGCGCTGGAGAATTTCGCCGGCTGTGCGATCATCATCAGCCACGACCGCTGGTTCCTCGACCGCATAACAACCCATATCCTTGCTTTTGAAGGCGACAGCAAAGTGGTCTGGTTCGACGGGAACTATTCAGAGTATGAGGTCGACCGGAAGAAGCGTCTCGGCGCCTCCGCCGATCAGCCCCACCGTATCAGGTACCGGCATCTAACCAGGAGTTGACCGATTTTTTTGTTTCCCTGGATGGGGCTAGTCAGCCTCTTCCCCGTCCGGCTCCACGAGGAGGGTGAGACCCTTCGCATCTTTAACTTTCACTTTCCGGCCTTCTTCCAGCGGGTCATTGCCATGGACTAATTGCGCACGCCACAGCTCGCTGCCCACCACTATATAGCCTGAAGGGTCGAGCTTCTCTTTTACCGTGCCCTTCTCACCGACCAATCCTTTCGATCTTCCGCTCTCGCTTGTATCATACGCACGCCATACAAAGGGATATATGATCACGTCTTTTGCTATCCAGACCACGATCAGCACAATGAAAAGCCAGAGGGGGACGGAAAACCATGCCTTAAGGACTAAAAGGACAAGGGTGAATACGATGAGCTCCGGCAGCTGCAGAAGCGCGTATCTCAGGATAGTATGGCCGGACGTCTTGCTCATGTCAGGGTTTCCAGTTCATCCCTTGTGATCATCTCTTTTCAATTATATTGCATAAAGGGTGTCAACTGTTTGAATAGGGCAGTACCCAGACAATGCCGAGACGTGAACAAAAAGCATGAAACACTGTCTCCTGGTAACATTATTCACAAGAGCAATCGATATCCCGGGATCTGCTTTATAATAAATGATGCCGAAAACGGGTATCGCAAATATGCCTCTTCATTACGGCAAGGCCCCGGCCTGGCTCTTTGAGAGGATGACCGCCCTCGCAAGAGAAATCACCTATTTGCTCGTAAGGGAGTTCGGGCAGGATGCCTTCCTTGAGAAGCTTTCCGATCCGTACTGGTTTCAGTCACTGGGCTGTGTTTTAGGTTTTGACTGGCATTCAAGCGGACTCACCACGACTGTGACCGGTGCACTGAAAGAGGGGCTGAAAGGCATGGAACGGGAGCTTGGCGTCTTCATGGCGGGAGGAAAGGGTGCTACATCCCGAAAAACACCCGAACATATAGAAAGATATGGTGAGTTATACCGGATCGATACGGAGCCGGCACGCCTCATTTATGCGAGCAGGATGTCTGCGAAGGTGGACAATACCGCCATACAGGACGGCTATCAGCTTTACCATCATGTAATGATCTTCACCTCGAAGGGCAAATGGGCGGTGGTTCAGCAGGGCATGAATAACAAAGACAGAATGGCGCGCCGGTATCACTGGCTGGGGGATACGGTCAGGAATTTCGTCGATGAACCTCACACGGCGATCTGTTGCGATAAGAGGCAGGAGACCCTGAACATGGTGGCGTCGGAAAGTGAAGAGGCGCGCAAGATGACTGCAGGGATAGCGAGGGAGAAGCCGGAGAAGATCGTCGCCGAAATGAAGAAGATCGACAAACTCGTGATGGCAAGGCGTCATAATGTCACGTTTGCCGACGTTAATTTTAAGCGATTATCGAAGATTTTTCTCAAAACTTATGAGAGGCAGCCCGCGGATTTCGAACGGCTGCTGGGCATGGAAGGTATAGGGCCCAAGACAGTAAGGGCCCTGAGTCTCGTTTCTGAGATCTTATACGGGAAAAAGCCGAGCTACAGGGACCCTGCACGGTTCAGTTTTGCGGTGGGAGGGAAAGACGGCACACCCTATCCGGTGGACCGTCGCGTGTACGATGAAACAATCGACATCATGAGGAAGGCGATAAATTCCGCCAGGATCAGCAACCGTGAAAAGCTCGATGCCATAAAACGGATGGCAAACTACTACGACGGCAAACCTGCTCCGTTTAGCCGATGATCTTCTTTGTCAGTCGCGTTTGTGCTTCAGGACGACCTTCTCAAACATCATGGCCAGGCCGACGCCGAGATCATAGACAGTCTGGATATTCAGATGATTCTCGACCGAAGAGTCAAAGAAAATATGAAGAGATGATTCCATATCGCCTTCCGCCTTCCAGTAACAGATCAGGATCGGCACCTTGGGCAGGGGGTACAAGATGAGAGATATATCAGATGAAAACATGTTTGTCGATCTGTCCCCGCTGAAGATATAGATGAGGTCTTCGAAGAGGTCCGTATGCGTGTCGGCCATCTGCTTGAGAGGTTTTTCGCACATCTGCTCAAAAAGGGCATTCCGTTCCGCGCCTTTCTTAAGTTCTCGGAATGGAATCCATCGGCCGGCCGGATTGTCCCCCCGGCTGTTAATTATATAGTCGAGCAGAAAGAGCGATACCCAGGCGTGCGTGTGGCACTCGGAGGTGATATTGCCCGTTGAATCTATGAAGAAATCTTTGCCGAGACATTTAAGGGTGAGTTTGTCTCCTATGATTCTGCCGCCCAGTCTTTCGGAGGCTGAGGACAGGTCTATCGAAGGGATCTGGCTCCTGAGTTCATCGGCGGCTTCCTCTCTCCTTTGGGCGATGGATATAGGTCTGTCTATCTTCTTCGCTTCACCCGCAATACTCTTATCGATATGAGGACAATCCGAGAGTTCTTTCTCACCGCTTATTACGGCTGCAGAAAAGGCAATGCACGTCGCCAGCGAGCATTGCCTGCAATTGGATTTCGGGGTTAATTTGTATACGTCCAAAGGAGTCTTAATCTGCGCCACCAGCTTATCCTCTGATTAAATAATTATTCGCATAATAACGAGGGTCTCCCTGCTATTAAGCGTCTGTATTATTATAAAAAAAAATTGCGCCCCCAGGTCTGTGTGACAAGAATTCAACCGAATCGTAGAATAAGGTCTTTTCCTGCGGGTCAGTCAAGATAGGGAATGTGTAGCGTCAAGTTTCGGTAGAGTGCGCAGTCAAAAAAGTACTCACAGAAACAAACATCTTATTCGCAACCTAATGAAGCGTGGTGTTCTTCCTGTACCTAACGCCGGTTTCGAGATCCATAACTGCGGAATCCTTATCGTAATAAACAGCGACTACCTATGATGGTACATTGGTTTACAAATATCTCAAACCATTGATCAATGTGTTCTTAAATCTCATTCCTTTGATTTTTCACACTTTTCGCTAATAGTCATCATAACGATATTGTGGGAAACTTTTAGAGGGGAAGTGCTCCGGCCAATGAAAGGGGGGGAAGAGGAGGCCTTTGGACCTGGAATCTGTCATTTTGTCCGAAAGGAGGAGCCGCTATCCACACAAGGATATAAGGGATAGCAACCCTTGACGTTAAATCTGCCAATGCTGCCTATGCGGCAATCACAAGGAGGAAGAACATGAAAGCGTCCAAAGTATTCGTATCGATCTTGTCGGTGATTTTCATTGCAGCGCTAAGTCTCATTATTGTGCAGCCTACCGTGGCTGACGAAACCAGTGTAGTGATCTCAGCTCCCACAGGAGGTGACTGTTTCCCACCGTTAGGGAACTGGGATGAGGACACCAAGACCTGCAAATTGACTGAGGAAATAGATTTAAGCAGCGTTGGTGGTGATGGTATAACAATTGTCAGTGATGGAATAACCCTTCTCTGTAACGGCTATTCAATAACGGGAAATGGGTCTGGTTGGGGCATCGTGGTTGCCGGAGTGTCAGGCGTTACTATCAAGTACTGTAATGTCCACGATTTTGCGATTGGAATTCTCCTCAATGGTGGCGGCTCTAACACTGTGAATAATAACACCGCGGACTCTAACGTAAACGGAATCTACCTAGTGGATTCCAGCTATAACGCTGTCAATAGCAATAGCGCGAGTACAAACGCCCATATAGGAATCATACTTATTAGGTCCGACAACAATACTGCAAATGGCAACGACGCGAGTAATACCTCCGGCGCAAATGTTGTGGCCGGCATCGCACTCGATGATTCCGAGTACAACACTTTGAACAACAACAGCACGAATAATAACTCGGGCACAGTTCAGGGGGTCGGAATTCAATTCCAAAATCAGAGCGACAACAACACTGTGAATGGCAACAACGCGAGTAATAACTCCGGCGGATATATCGGAGCCGGAATCGTCCTCCTTCAGTCCAACTCCAACACTGTGCATAACAACACCGCTGATGACAACTCGGCGTTCGGTTACTATGACAATTCAACGGACAACACTTTCAAGCATGATGAATGTTCAGACAATGGTTTGGCAGGGTCAGTCCCCACAGGTTTGTGCAGTCCTCAGCAGTGACACAGGCACAGGCTGTCTTTACAGCTTGGAAAGATAGGCATGAGGGCGAGGAAACACCTCGCCCTTCTTATTTCTTTTGTATAAACGATTTTCTGAAGCCAATGACTTGACTGCCTTACATACGGTATTAACATCTCGCTGTGTAAATGGGCAGGCTGCGCATAACTACACGTAATCGATAACAGTTTCGTTTTCCGATACCTGCGGAGTAGTCGGTGAACATTGCATGATTTGGGAGCTGCGAAATTG
>JBECKU010000259.1:0-3069 GCA_040235385.1 Candidatus Sulfobium sp.
AGATAGGCGCCATGGGTTATATGTTCCACCTGTTCCTGGGACTTCCCGTCTGGGCGGGCGTTCTCATCGGCATGGGCGTCATTATCATCTATGACACCATCGGCGGCATGCGGGCCATAGTGGCAACGGATGTCCTCCAGTTCATTGTGCTTGCGATCGGCATTCCGCTTTGCCTTTACATGGGTATAGTCACCGTAGGCGGCATCGATGCGATCATGGATTCCGTGCCGTCCGGCCATTTCAGGCTGTTCGGATCGATTACCCCCGTTCAGTTCCTTTCCCTGTTCCTGACCTTTCTGCTGGGCGAAACCCTGGTGCCCCCCTATGTGCGCCGTCTCTTCATCAGCCGTGACACCTCACGGATCGCGCGCGGCACCTTTTGGAGCGGGGTATTCTCCGTGCCCTTTTTCGCCGTTTCCGGGGGCATCGGCCTGGTTGCGCTGACCATGGATCGCGGCATCGACCCTAACCTCTCACTGCCTTATGTCATCCAGTCTGCATTGCCTGTCGGGATCCGCGGCATCGTTATCGCCGGCGTGATGTCGGTTGTCATGTCCTCGGCTGATTCTTTCCTTAACTCCGCGTCAATTTCCTTTATCAACGATATCGTCAATCCCCTCCGCCGCGTGCCGCTCGACGACCGCGCGGGCCTCCGTTGGGCGCGTACAGCCACCCTGCTGACAGGATTGTTCGCAATCATTTTCGCACTCAAGATTCAAAGCATCCTCGACATACTGATCTATGCCTACAATTTCTGGGCCCCGATTATACTCGTCCCCCTGGTGGCCGTGTTTCTGGGCCTTCGGGCCCCGAAAGCGGCGTTCCTTGCCGGGGCTTTCTCGGGCATCGCGGGAGTGATAGTATGGAACAGACTGCTCGGGGCCCCGGGTGGATTCGACGGTCTGCTGGTCGGAGTTTTCACTAATATGTTCGCATTTGCCGCGGCTTACTTCCTTTTCCCCAGGCGCAGGCAGAAAGGTTCATCGAATAATTAAGGAAGAATGACAGTTTCTCTTCCGTGCCTCGGGAGTTGGACATCGATTATAGCTGCGGCATAGTTCCGAGATCGTTTCTCGCTCCCTTAACGAAATTTCGATACAATAAACATCATTCGTCACATGCCGAGATTTCAGGGCGGCAATTTTGATCACAATCTGCAAATCGTTAATGAGATCAAGGTCATCGCAAAAGAGCATGACTGTACGCCCGCACAGCTCGCTCTCGCCTGGCTTCTGGCGCAGGGCGAAGATATCATTCCGATTCCGGGGACGAAACGAAGGGAACGGCTCGAAGAGAATTTGAGGGCTCTTGAGCTTGAGTTAAGTAAAAACGATCTTCAACGAATCGATGAGGCGGCCCCGATAGGATTCGCCGCGGGAACGCGCTATCCTGAAGCGGCAATGCACACTGTCAATCGTTAGGAGACCATAAAGGGAGTCTCAGGCCAGCAGGGTGTTTGATTGTGGATGACCTTTCATCCATCGCGCCACCAGTCGAATTGACACCCGACGGGCGATTGTTTACACTGTTTTCAATGAAAACCTTCGTAATAGCTGTTATCCTCGTCCTTTTATCGTCCCCGGTTTTATCCCATCCCGGAAAGACCGACAGGCGCGGCGGTCATAAATGCCGGAAGGGATGCGCGGAATGGGGACTGGTATATAAGGAATATCATCTTCATGACGAGTACTTCCGGCCGGTCAGACCTGCTGAAGCGAAGACTGCTGCCGTACCGGCGATAACGGAGGCACCTTCTTCCGATATCGCAGAGCCCGATGTCGTTGAGAAAAAAATGCCTGCCGAAGAGTCTGAAAACAACGAGGGCCGGGAAGATGCTCCGACCGCACAGGCGGCTTATCAGACGAACGTGCCCGTCAAAAGTGATATATGGGTCGTCGATCCTCTTTTTCTTCTTTCGGCCGCCCTGTTACTTATCCTCCTGCTCGTGCTGTCGAGAACAAGAGGTAATAGAAATAAAGAGATTTGACTCCAATATCTGCCACTCAGCGTAAGATTTTTCCTGAACACCGGAAAGGAGAAGAAGCGTAATATGCTCCACATCGGCGACATCCATGATGCAGCAAGGCGGATCAATTCCTTCATTCACAAAACCCCTCTCATGTTCTCACGCTCCTTCAGTGAACTTACGGGAGCGGACGTTTATCTCAAGGCCGAAAACCTTCAAAGGACCGGCTCGTTCAAAGTGAGGGGCGCCTTTAATAAGATGAGCGCCCTGAAAGAAAAGAAGGTCATCGCGGCATCCATGGGGAACCATGCCCAGGGGGTCGCTTTCGCCGCCCTGAAACTCGGGAAGGACGCCATGATAGTCATGCCCGAGGCAACGCCGATCATCAAACAGGAAGCAACGAGGGAATACGGGGCCGAAGTGGTGCTCCACGGCAACAGCTTTGCGGAGGCGCTCGATTTCGCCCTCTCTCAAAAAGGACGCGTGTTTATTCACGCTTATGATGACGAAGCGATAATGGCCGGGCAGGGTACGGTGGGTCTGGAGATCCTGGAAGAGAGCGCCGACATCGATTATATCCTCATACCCGTCGGGGGCGGAGGACTCATATCGGGGATCTCCATGGCAACAAAATACCTGTCCCCCAAGACCGGGGTCATCGGTATTCAAACCATGTCGTCGCCGTCCGGATACACCTCTTTCAGAGAGAATAAAATCCTCGAAATCCCGCCTGAACCGACGATAGCTGACGGCATCGCAGTCGGCAGACTCGGCGAGAGGCCTTTTGAGGTCATCCAGAAATATGTAGATGACATGCTCCTCGTTGACGAAGATTCCATAGCCATCTCGATCCTGCTATTTCTCGAAAGGAAAAAACTGGTTGTCGAAGGCGCGGGGGCGGTACCGCTCGCGGCGATGCATACTGACAGGGACAGGTTCAGGGGAAAGCGGGTGGTCCTTGTCGTAAGCGGGGGTAATATCGATTTTACCCTGATTGACAGGATCATTCACAAGGGACTCGTCATGTCCGGGCGAATCGGGATTTTCCGGGCCACCCTGGATGATACGCCTGGAAGCCTGCATTTCATCACGGGCATCATCTC
>JBECKU010000266.1:0-5705 GCA_040235385.1 Candidatus Sulfobium sp.
TCACTCTCTACTTGCCCTACGAGACTCGCAAAGACGACGGACGTGGCCGCTCTGGGCCTTCTTCATAGAAAAATAGGGACAAATACCGCCAGCTTGCCGATATATTTCGAACGATCATCTTTAGGAACCGAACAGGCGGGGTAAAGACTTCGATGGGAGGATTTGGGATGACTAAAAAAGTCTCGGGTTTTCGTTGTTCTTTTCGAGCATCTTCACGAGGTCTTCGTAGGAAATGATCCTGACCCCCAGAGTCCGGGCCTTCTCCAGTTTCGAACCGGGCTCTTCTCCCGTCAGGAGGTAGTCCGTGCTCCCGGAGACGGAAGAAGCTGTACGGCCTCCTCCCCGCTCTATGAGATCTTCCGCCTCTTTTCTCGGCCTCGGGAGGGTTCCTGTGATCACGAAGGTGAGTCCTTCAAGGGGAAGCTTCTCCTTTTTCTTCCAGGAAATAGAATCAGGGTTCTCTATCTTCAGTCCCAGACTGAGAAGGGTGTCCAATACTTCGAGGTTTTTCTCGTCATTGAAAAAGGCGGATACTTAAGATGCGATCTTTTCGCCCATCTGCTTGATTTCCATGATCCTTTCGGGCGTCACACGGTACAGATCTTTAAGATCCTCAAAATTCTTTGCCAGGAGCTTCGAGGCGTATTCACCTACGTGGAGAATGCCGATGGCAAAGAGGAATTTGGCCAGGGTGGTCCGTTTCGATCTTTCGATCGCCTCAATGAGGTTCTGCGCCGATTTCTCTGCGAACCGCGGCAGTTCGAGAAGGTCTTCCTTTTTCAGCCGGTAGATATCCTCGAAATGGCTGATAAGCCCCCGGGAGTAAAGAAGCTCGATATTCTTCTCGCCCAGTCCCTCTATGTCCATGCCGCTTCTGGAAGCAAAATGGATAATCTTCTCTTGTATCTGCGCAGGACAATGGAGCGAATCGCAGCGGACGGCAACTTCTCCTGCCTCCCTCACTACCTCGGACCCGCAGGCCGGACATCTCTGAGGGATCGGTGGGACCTTTTCCTCCCCCGTCCTTTTTTCTTTTACGACGGACACGACATGGGGAATCACATCTCCTGCTCTTTCGACAACTACGGTATCTCCGATCCTGATGTCTTTCCTTTCGATTTCGTCCCAGTTGTGGAGAGTCGAGCGGGAGACCGTCACTCCGCCGATCCGAACGGGTTCGAAAACTGCGAAGGGAGTGATCACGCCCGTTCTGCCGACACTTCCCCGAATATCAAGGATCTTCGTAATGCCCTGGTGAGCCTGAAATTTATACGCGATGGCCCAGCGGGGCTCCCTTGTCTTCACCCCGAGCTTACGCTGGAGTGCGAAGTCGTTCACCTTGACTACAGCGCCGTCGGTCTCGAAAGAGAATTCCGTTCTGCGCTCCTCTATCGCCCGCGCTTTTTCGATTACGTTTGCTATCCCGGAAACTACGGATACTATTTCAGGCGTCGGAAACCGCGATTCGCCGAGCCATCCGATGAGATCGGCCTGGCTCGCGAAATCTACTCCCTTCAAAATCCCCACGCCATAACAGGCCAGATAAAGCTTCCGCTCTGTTGTCACCGATGGGTCGAGCTGCCTCACCGAGCCCGCCGCCGCATTCCGGGGGTTCGCAAAGAGAGAAAGGCCCTTCTGCTCCCTGGACCTGTTCAGACTTTCGAACTCGTCAAGGTCCATGTATACCTCTCCCCTGATGTCGATATCATCCGGGACCCGGGACGAATGCTCTATTTTGATCGGCACCGACCTGATGGTTTTTATATTCTGGGTGATGTCCTCACCCTCGTACCCGTCGCCCCTCGTCGACGCCTTCTCAAGAAGACCTTTCTTATATGTAAGCTCGACGGCGAGACCGTCGTATTTCGGCTCGACCGTATACTCGACCTCATCCTCCCTGCCGAGCAGTTTCTTTATCCTTTTGTCGAATTCTCTCAGCTCGTCGTAGGAAAAGGCATTATCGAGAGAGAGCATGGGTTCCCGGTGACGCACCTTCTCGAATTTATCGAGGGGCGGGGCCCCGACTCTCTGTGTCGGCGAATCGGGCAGGACATACCCTGTTTTCTCTTCGAGGTCTTTCAGTCGGCGGTAGAGCCTGTCAAATTCCCCGTCCGAGATAACCGGAGAATCCAGAACATAATAGCGGTAACTATGGTAATTCAGGTCCTTTACAAGCTTCTCTATTTCGTCCTTGATATTTTCCGGTATTTTTGTGGCCATGATTCTTAACGACGGTCAGTGGACGGTATCATTTCGGTATCCATAATTTTCCTTTGTCTATAATATGTTCTACCAGCCAGCCCCTCTTCTGAAGCTCCCTCGAGATCCATTTTCTATGGCATTTCCAGGGGAAGCGCTCCGCGCAGGCCACAACGGAAACTCTGTTGCGTGCGATCTCTTCCAGCCGTGCTATGCCGTCAAGGAAATCCTGCGTGATAATATAAGCTGTATAGCCCCCTTTTCTCAATCCCCCGAGTTCCGGACCGAAGAAATGATATTCGATACCGTTATTATTAAGTTCGCGGGCCAGGTTTCTTTTACTGTACGACGGTATCCTGCTTCGCGGAATACTCCTGACGTCGATATAAGCCTTGATCTCATAGGCAAGGAGAATTTCTATGAAATCCTCCCATGTCCTCAGGTCTGTGCCGAGGGTGTAGATAACAGAATCTGACATCAGTAATAAATATAGCACCTATACCTCTTTTTTTCTTGACAAAAAAAGTGGTAAAACGGAAAATGTCTGCGTTATGAAGACTCCGGTTTTGTTTCTGGTTTTGACGCTGATCCTGCTTTTTTTGATTCCCGTTCCCGCTATTGCCGGGAAATCTCTGCCCGTATCTCAAGAAGTGCCTGCAGTAGATTTGATGCAGACGTTCCCGGGGACTGACGATTTGTTATGCCCTTTCAGCGACGATACCCCTAAGGGTGAAAAAGGCGTCGAATCGGTCGATGCGCATTCAGAAGACGGATCTTTATTGTGTAGTCAGCCTCTGGTTTGCCCGGCGGGTGAAAGTTTGTCTGTGACGGAAAATAATACTGCTGTGACCTTGCCATCCAGGCCGGCTTTTATGGTCCCCCCGCCGGCACTGGATTATGCGTCGAGCGAGGTCGGGTCGAGAGCGGTCGAGAACAAGATAGGACTTTTTTCGAACACAATAAGGGACAGATTTTCGATATGGCTCAGCCGGTCGGGGACTTATCTTGATATGATGGCGGATATCCTCAGGGAAAAGGACATACCGGAATATATGGTTTTTCTCCCTCTTATCGAGAGCGGATTCAACCCTCTTGCTTTATCGCGGGCCAGGGCTTCCGGACCGTGGCAGTTTATTGCGTCGACGGCGAAGAGGTACGGTCTGGAGATTGATTGGTGGAAAGACGAAAGAAGAGACCCGGTCAAGTCGACTCTGGCCGCTGCGGATTACCTGAAGGACCTTTATGAAATGTTCGGCTCATGGAACCTCGCGATGGCCGCCTATAATGCGGGCGAAGGAAAGATTCGGAGGGCTATGAAGAAGAGCAAGTCGGAGGATTACTGGTCTCTCCTGAATAGCCGGCATATAAAAAATGAAACGAAAGAGTATGTGCCGAAATTTATCGCTGCCGGCATAATCGCGAGCAACCCCCGGGAGTACGGGTTTGATGACATTCAGTATCATCCGCCGATGAGCTATGAGGAGGTAGAAATAACTTCTCCGATCGACCTTGCAGTTGCCGCCGAGTGCGCGGGGATCACCTACGAGGAGATAAAGATGCTTAACCCTGAGTTAAGACGCTGGTGTACTCCGCCGGACGTGCAAAAATATTCGTTGAGAATACCGGCTGGGACCAAAGAAAAATTCCTGGAACGGCTGTCACATATACCCGAAAAAGAAAGATTTACCATGGACAGATACACTATAAAAAAGGGCGATACGTTCATCGGTATCTCAAAAAGGAAAGGAATCCCGCTTCACGTAATTCTTTCCCTCAACCCCACTGAAAAATTGAGGAGACTCCAGGTCGGAAGCCGGATTTATCTCCCGCCGAAAGGGTTTTTTTATCTGGACGCCGAAGACAAGGCAGTTGTCAAAAAAGCGACGTTCAAGAGAAATATACCCAGGAAAAAAACATCCTACAAGAAAAGAGCCGGCAGGAAAATCTAGCCGTTTTCTTTGTTCTCAGTCAGAGAAGCCAGTTTGGATTTCGCTTCTTCAAGAAAAGGGGACGACGTATATTTCTGGGTAAGCTCTCTATATTTGGCGATGGCCTTATCTTTCTTTCCCTGTTTCTCGAGAATCCTGGCGGATTCGATGAGGGCAAAATCCTTGTACACAGGCCCTGGTGATTGATAGAGGGCATCCAGTGTCTTCAGCGCTTCATCCGTGTTGCCCCGCGCGATGTAGATGCTCGCCATCTTTTGATATGCGAGAGGGATAAGGTCCTCCCTGTCGGGATATTTCTTGATCATATCCGCCAGGGTCTTTAAGGTTTCATCCTGTTTGTCGAGCTCGTCGTAGGAATCGGCAATATAGAGAAGGAGACGGGGGGATTTGTGTTTATCGTAAGCCTTCTGGAATAGCTCCAGCGCCTTTTGATAGCGTTCCTGGTCCGGGAGAGCGGTTGCATCGTATTCTTTGTAGAAGGTCTTGTACGCTTCGTATTCGAGCTCTGCCGATCTCTTCTTTTCCACGTAATTGTAGGTAAGGAAGCCCACGATGGCCAGGATGACAATTACGGCCGCGATGCCGTAAGTGATAAAGGTTTTCTGGTTCTCCCTGATCAGGTTCGTGATACCGGAAAATTTATCTTTTACCTCAATTTCTGCAGCGGTGTCCTTCTTTTTGGTTTTCTTCTTTATTGCCTTTGGCATTAATTCCTCCTTAAAGCTCTTTCGACCAGGTATTTAGAATTTTCGAATATGGAATCAATCCGTTCCTCCTCTATCCCCGATGCGCGAAGGATCAGTCTCGCCGTCCCGGCAGTAATAATATCGGAAGGAGCGTGTGCGTCAGTATTCATACAGAGGGGGACCCCGAAACGCAGGGCTTCCTTCGCAACATGTCCGTTTGAGAGGCAATGTCCTTTCCGTGCCGTAATCTCCAGGGTTACATTCAATTCCTTCGCAAGGAGAAGGTCTTCCTCGGTAATAAGACCTGGATGTGACACAATATCTGCATGTGCCTCAATGGCGGCCCTGTTTGTTCCCTTTATCACGGGTTCCACAAGTGTCTCACCGTGGACGACGACAATCTTTGCCCCGAGGGCGCGGGCCTCCTTAACAAGTTCGGGTATTAATTCGGGGGGAGCGTGGGTGATTTCGGCTCCAGGAAGGACTTCTATGCGGATGAAAGCCTTTATCTTCTTTATTGCTTTTACGACCCTTGGGACGATGAGATCGATATTGGATGCGTCCATGTGGTCGGTGACGGCGACCGCTGTATAGCCGGCTGCCTCCGCCCTTCTGATCAGCTCGAAAGGAATAAGCTCCCCATCGCTGAAAATACTGTGAGTATGTAAATCGATCATCCTAAAAAGATACAGGAATGTGAGGAAAAATGTAAAGTGGAAGGCATGCTGGAGCATGCTCACCCGCCCCATCACAAAATAAAAAGGAAATCAACCACAGAGACACAGGGGCACGGAGAAAGACCGTTTAAAGTCAGTCTCCTTCGGCGACAAAATGCAAAAGTCAGAATTGTGTTTTTTTAAATCTTTCATTG
>JBECKU010000270.1:0-4397 GCA_040235385.1 Candidatus Sulfobium sp.
CGCTCAGACACTATGTCCTTCCGGCATCGTTGACAATTCATGAATAAAGTGTGATAAGAGCAACGACGAAACAACTGGCAACACATAAGAAACAAACGACGGGCAGTGAGCATTAAGAGCTAACAGCTATGAGCCGGCCGCTTGGTCCGGCCTTTCTTTTGGTATATACTTTCTCTAATGGAAGACTTCCTGAACTTTTTACGGCAGGCCCTTGCCGACGAGACCGTCAGGAAATTTTTTATCGCGCTGGCCGGGGCTGTTGTCATCGGCCTTGTAGCCCGCATCCTGAGAAAAAATATCAGCAGACATATCTCAAACCCGGATGTCCGCTACCGGCTGCGAAAATTCATCTCCTTCGCAGGCTATCTGATCGGTATTCTGTTCATGCTCTCGGTCTTCAGCGAAGGTCTCCGGGGCATACAGGTGGCATTCGGTATCGCGGGGGCCGGGATCGCCTTCTCGCTTCAGGAGGTAATCGTAAGTATCGCGGGGTGGATTGCGGTCTCCTTCGGAAAATTTTATAACCCCGGAGACAGAGTCCAGCTCGGCGGGATCAAAGGCGATGTCATCGATATCGGGATCCTTCGCACCACCTTGATGGAATGCGGTACATGGGTGAATGCGGACCAGTACAACGGCCGCATCGTCCGTATCGCCAACAGCTTCATATTCAAGGAGCCGGTATTCAATTATTCGACTGATTTTCCCTTCCTCTGGGATGAGTTGACCGTCCCCGTAAAATACGGCAGCGACTTTCGGATGGCCAGGGAGATTCTCCAGAGCGTCCTGCGGGAAACGGTGGGCGACTATGTGGAATACGCAACGGCCGCATGGAAAGAGATCGTAAGAAAATACCTGATCGAGCCCGCCAGCGTCGAACCGGCGGTCACCATGATCGCAAACGATAACTGGATAGAGTTTACGCTCCGGTACGTAGTTGACTATAAAGAACGAAGGCAGACCAAGGACAGGATATTTACCAGGGTCCTCGAAGAGTTCGAGAAGACCGGGGGCAAGGTCTCCGTCGCCTCCGCCTCATTCCAGCTCGTGGAAGTGCCGAGGATCGACGTGAAGCTGTCCGGAGAAAGTTCCTGACAGTCATTTCTTCCAGAAATTCGGGAGGAAGAGGATGATGACGGTATAGACCTCCAGTCTCCCGGTGAGCATGCAGAATATCAGGATCCATTTCCCGGCCACCGGGATCGACGCATAGTTCTCCGAAGGACCCGCCGAGCCGAGCGCCGGGCCGACATTGCACATGGCGGATATTACAGTCGTAGTGGATGTAATGATATCCTGACCCGCTGCGGCCATGGCTATGGAAGAGGCCACACAGATGATTATGAAGAGGAAAAGAAACCCCCATATGCTGCCCAGAATCTCCTTCGTCAAAAACTTGTCATCGAGCTTGACCGTCGTAACCGCACGGGGATGTATGAGCTGGTAAAGCTCACGGTACCCCTGTTTGAGCATGAGCAGTATCCGAACCTGTTTGATGCCGCCTCCGGTTGAGCCGATCATACCCCCGAAAAACATAAATATCACAAGAAGCATCTGCGAGAACGCCGGCCAGACCTCGAAATTCGCCGTTGCATATCCGGTTGTGGTCATTAGGGAGATCACCTGAAACAGGGCCAGTCTGAGGGAATCGCCGACGGAATCATAATTCGAACCCAGTATATCGAAGGCTATCACAAGGGTCGCGGCGAGCGTGACGCCCAGATAGAATTTAAGTTCGCTGCTCTTCCAGAGCTTCGTTAATTTTCCCCTGAAAAGATAAAAGTGCAGCGAATAATTAACTCCCGCAAGGAACATGAAGAAAGACGCGGTCAATTCGATAGTAGGGCTTTCGAAATGGGCCATGCTGCCGTTTTTTGTCGAGAAACCGCCTGTTGCCATAGTCGTAAACGCATGGCAAACGGCGTCGTAGAGGTCCATGCCTTCGGCCAGGTAACACGCGGCCGCGACAGAGGTGAGTCCGAAATAGATGTACCAGAGCGCCTTTGCTGTGTCGATGATCCTCGGTTTCAGCTTGTCCACGCTGATCTCGGGGACCTCCGCCTTGAAAAGCTGCATTCCTCCCGTGCCGAGCATGGGAAGAATCGCGACCGCAAAGAGTATTATCCCCATTCCTCCGATCCACTGGATTATGCTCCTCCAGAAGAGAAGTCCTTTGGGAACGGACTCTATGTCCGTCAGCACCGAAGCCCCGGTCGTGGTAAAACCGGCCATGGCCTCGAAGTACGCATCGGTAAAGGAATGGAAAACACCTGAATGATAAAAAGGGAGGGCGCCAAAAAAAGTCAGGGCCAGCCAGCTCACCGTCACGATCGCAAACGCATCACGGTGGCGCACCTCGACCGTTTTATGCTTTCGTGTAGAGACGTAGAGGAGCATGCCTATAAGAAGCGTCAACACGAAAGACACTCCCAGGTGGTAAGCGTCATCTCCCCCGTAATAAAGTGAGACGCCGACGGGGAGCACCATAAAAAGAGAGACAAATATCAGCGCAATACCGATAGTTCTGATGGTCAACAGATAATTCATGAGAATAAAGCCGGATACCTGATAAACATCACGCCAGGATGTTTTCTACTTCCTTGATGGATTCCCTGAGGGTAAAAACGATAAGCCTGTCATTTTCCATGACCACATCCCCTCCCGAGGGTATTATGATTTGTTCGTCTCGCAGGATGGTGGCGATGAGAGAGGACTTCGGCATTTTCGTATCCTGCAGTTTTTTTCCGATAAGCCGCGACGTCGCGCCTACCCTGGCCTCGATGATCTCCGCTTTGGCCTCCGCGATCGCGGTAAGAGAAATAATATCTCCTCTTCTTACATACCTCAAAATAGTGCTTGCGGTGATAACCCTCGGGCTCAGCACGGCTTGAAGTCCGAGACTGTGGGCCAGGGGGATATAGTCGGACCTGTTGACAATCACTATGGTTTTACCTACACCCAGTTTCTTGGCAAGGAGGGCCGCCATAATATTCAGTTCTTCATTATTGGAGACCGCGACGAAGGCGTCCATCTTCCCGATATTTTCATCAAGGAGCAGTTTCTGGTCCGCACCGTCCCCGTGAAGCACCAGGGTTTTCCGGAGGTTCCTGCTCAGGAACTTGCAGCGCCCGGGATCCGTTTCGAGGACCTTCAGGTCCGACCTCATTTCCATTTCGGAGGCGATGTAATAACCGATCCTTCCGCCGCCCAGTATCATGATCTTCTTTGCCGGTTTCGCGGATACTTCAAGAAGGTTCACTGCATCTTCCACTTCCCATTTCTTTACCGGCATGTAAATTATGTCGCCGGGCTCGATTTTATCGCTGCCCTTGGGGATGATAGTTCTGTCGGGCTTCTCTATGATTCCGACAAGAAAATTCTTCTGAAGCGACGTTCTCAAACCCATGAGAGACTTTCCCGCCAGAGAAGCGTTCTCGGGAATCTTGAAACCGATAACCTTCACTACGCCGCCTTCGAAATCCTCAACATCGGTAGCGAAGGGAATTTCCAGAAGTCGTATGATGGCCTTCGCAACCTCGAGTTCGGGATTGATGGCCGGGTCTATGTCGAGGTTCTCTTTATTGAGGAGTTTTTCGTTATTGAAGTAGTCGGGGTTCCTGATCCGGGCGATCTTCCGCGGAATATCGAACATCGCCTTTGCGAGAAGGCAGGCTATCATGTTCGTCTCGTCGCTGTTGGTCACGGCCAGCAGAATATCGGCCTTGTCCGCCTCGGCCTCGTTCAGCGTCGAGAGGGCACCCCCCTCTCCCTCGATGACGGCGACGTCGAGGCTTTCTGAAATCCTCGCAAGCTGCGCCTTGTCCCTGTCGATGACCACGACATCTAACATCTCCAGGGAAAGAAACTTTGCGATCTGATATCCAACCTCGCCGGCTCCGACTATTATCACCCGCATTGCGCAATTATACCACAGGTCATAATCCGCCACTCGTCCAAAGTCACAGAGAAAGTCAAGAGACGTGGACGGTCATGTCAAATGCGTTATTCGGTAATAGAAAACCGGAAACAAAAAGGCAGGAGCATATGCTCAGCCGGCCTTGAAAAACTGGAGGTCCTCCCCGGGTACACAAGAAGCCGCTCCCCGGGGAGGCGTTCTCATGTTAATAAAATCCAGCAGGCGATCAGTAACCTCCTGCCCTTGCTGCCTTCATTTCTATCTTTTTTGCCGTGTTCTTCCCATCAGCCTCGGTGTAAATCACCGTGACTTTTTCTCCGACCTTCACGTCTTCGAAAGTCTTCGACTGATGCCCGGCCTTGATCTTTGTGTCGTCAACTACGTTGAACGTTGCTTCGCCGCTCCTGCCCTTCACGGTCACAGTAGACGCCTTTGCATCAATTGCCGTTACTTCGCCGGTGAGCTGTTTGGTTCCTGCGAA
>JBECKU010000284.1:0-7202 GCA_040235385.1 Candidatus Sulfobium sp.
CCGGTGATCTTGGACGTCAATATCTGGAGATAGTCGAGACGGACGCCATTGGTAAGAATGTAAGAAGTCGTAGAGATATTCGTCTCGTCCGTTTTTCTGTAGGCCGTAAGCGGCAGATGTGTTTTTGGCGTAAACCTGTGTCTTACCTGAGCTTCCACGATAAAAGTGTTGACGCTGTCTCCCGAGCTCTCGAAATCCTTTATGCCGTAGCCCGCCTTGATCCTTCCCTTTGATTTGGCCGTTATGTCCCATTCCAGGCCCCCGAGGAAATGATGTTCCTGACTGTCGAGTTCATTATTATGGTCATAATCGATATCGATAAACGTATATTGACCGAAAAGGGACGTCTTCGGCTTCAGCTTATAAAAAAGGTATCCTGAAAATGAATTGTCCATACGGTCCCTGAAATCGTTCCTGCGGTCGTCATAATCGAGGAAGAAATTTGTATAATCCAACCTGAGCCGGAATCTGTTGCCGGTATCGAAGAAAACAATAGCGTTGAAAATATTGTTTATGAACCTGTCGACCTGGTTGGGCCTCGTGGGGACCCCTGTCCCCCTGGCCTCATAAGATCTCAGGAACTGGTCGGCAATATCAGCCGAGATCTTATTGCCGTTATACACCAGCCCTGCAGTAGCTTTGTGAGTCACAGTATCACCGGAAGGAGAGGGAGAATGATCAGAGGTTAAAGGTATATCTGCAAGGTAATGCATGAAAGTCTGGTAACGTCTTAACGTATCGGGCCGCACCCTGCTGACGATAAATCCGCTCGGTGAGCGGGTAGAAGTGTCCCCGATACCGAGCGGTTTTTGTTTGACCCTCGGCAAGGATAACCAGATCTCGGGCGAGAGGTATGTGCTGAAATCGCTCACCCTATCTGAAGAAGTATTGTATGCATTGTCGGTATATACCCCCGTCAGAGAAAGGGCTGCATGAAGATACCCGGCCCTTCCGAAAATATCACCGCCGGATAGTTTTATAGTTCCCGTCGGTGTCTCTTCGATCAGTTCAGTGCCGCCCCGTTCGACGCCGACCGGGGGAGGTACCGGCGCCGCTCCTGTCAGGATCACGAATACCTTATAAACGGTTTCTTCCCCTGTCGCCTCTTCCCGGATGACCGGCTCAAAACCGCTCTCCCGCATCCGCTGCACCAGATTTTCTGCTTCATCCCGGTTATCAAAAGAAGCAATCCCCACTTCATCACGGTCGGGGCTCTTCCGCTCGGCTCCTGGTGCAGTTTCTTCACCGGCAGAGAGAGGGGGCATAAGCGCTGAAAGCACCAGAGTAAAAGAAACAATGAAACTCAGCATGAGAAATCTTTTCATGGAATTTACTGAAATCCTTTTAAATCCAATACATAGAATTTAGTTTGATATTCTCAGCATCGCGGCAGGCATTGTCAAGGAAAAAAAGGAGGCTCATCGCGTAAGAGTGTGGGTCATTTTGTTCGATTCCTCTCTTTGTCACCTCAGGCGACCCGCCGAGGCTGGGAAAGGGGGAAATACACTACAGGCAAAAAGTTGCCCACACTCTTCCACAAAGACCCAAAAAGGAAAAACCGGCAGGATAAGCGGAAGGCTGAACCAGAAAATACAGATATTGATTAAAGAAATTTCTTTACATATCTGTTGTATCGGCTTTTTCTATCGACTTTCTTGGATGAATAATCCCGGACGGAAAAATTTTATCGACAATTCCATCAGAAAAAGGTAAATCAAACGAATATCGACGGTCTTCAGAAAGACGAATTACTGATAGGAGGCGGCCCCGGAGGCGGGATGGGAGGCGGAACAGGCGGCTCCAGCGGGGGGTCCCCTTCGGTCTCGACGTATCCAAGACTCAAGCCTGCTTCCAGAAGACTCACTTCTATTTTCTTTGCGTCGGCGCCTGCATCAATGGCACATCTGGACACTACATCAGAGGTCGCTCCCGCTTCCATAGCGCCCCCAATGACTTCTTCAACTCTTCCTCCTGCATGAATAGCACATTTCACGACGGGACAAACGCTATGCCCGAGTTCCACCGCAGTTTTAACAACAGCCCTGACACCCATTTCGGCCGTGATCGTTGCGTGCACAGCTCTGCAGATATCGGACCCGGCAACGCCCTTGTCCGAGAGAATCGCCTTCAGGGAGGCCTGTTCGACCTCACGTTGCTGTCCGGGGAAAGTATCTTTCACTGTGCTCTTCGCGAAAACCAGACCGAAAAACAATAGCAGAATCACTAGAGCAAGAGAGAATATTTTGATGTCTTTAAGCATGCGTTTTTATCCTGTCTCTTTTCAAATTCATTATGATTATTTCAAAAATGCGATATACTGTCAAGACAAAATAACGAGACTCAGAAATTTTATGTGTGATTTTTATATTTTCTTTATCCGGAATACAAGACCTTTTTATCCCATGGTATCACGCTGGACGATTCCGACATAATGAGATTTCTTTTCAATATCTTTCCTCAAATAGCTTAAGATAGGTGTGAGCCCGGACGGATCTATTCGATGATGTGAATTTATTCTTTGAGCGTGTCGTCTTCATCAAAGGCAGAGAAGGTATGGATCAAAAGACATTGCGGCAATATCTGGGGGAGGCCTTGAGAAAACCTGAAGCCGTTTCAGAATTCAGGTACAGGGACACCCTGTTTTTCTTAAGGTTCGCCAAGCCGGCCTGGAAGATGGGAGCCGTCGGGCTCTTCCTGACAATAATTACTTCGGCTCTGGGGTCCGTGCTTCCTCTCAGCAGCAAGGTGCTTATCGATTTCGTCATAACGAAAGAGGGGTTCAGGACGCTGGACGACTTTTTGATGTCCCATAATCTCGGCTCCCTGATCCCTCATCTCAATAACCTACTCGGGTCCGTAAACCTCGTGGTACTAATGATCTTTGCCATAGGCCTTTGTGCAGGACTTACAGGCTTAGTCCGTAGATATCTGGTATTCAGGTTCCAGCAGGAATTTACCTTCACTCTCCAAAAAGCCCTCTTTGACCGCCTGCTGAGATTCCCGGTCTCCTTCTTCAAAAAAAAACAGACCGGCTATGTGATGTCAAGAGTTTCAGATGATCTTCACGCCCTTCAGATCCTCTTTTCAGAGAGCCTGGCGGAAATCGCGGCCAGGCTGCTTTATTTCTTATTCGGACTTGCTATTGTTTCAGTTCTCAGCATCAATCTCACGCTTATTTTGCTGGGCGTCCTTCCCGTCTATGCTTTTATCAATTATTTTTTTGCGAAGAGGCTGAGAAGTTCGGGCCTCGAAGAACGTGAGACTCAGGCCCATATCTCCAGGGACATCCAGGAAGTGCTCGCGGGCGTAGAGACGGTCAAGGCATTTCGTGCGGAAGATACCCAGATGAAAAAGGTGTCCCAAAGAATGGGTATTGCGATGAGCGCGAGGATAAAGAGCATGGTCATATCTATCTTTTCAAATTACGCTGCCGGAGGCGTACAGTTTGCATCGACACTCGCCATTATGTGGTTCGGCATCAATGAAGTCTTGAAAGGCTCCATGACTATCGGCGATTATGTTGCATTTACTGCATACATGGTCGTCATGGCTTCTTCCGTGAACACTCTCTTCATGTTCCACATTATGCTTCAGCCCGCCTTCGCCTCGATGGAGAGACTGACCGAGATCTTCAGCATGATCTCCGAAACCCAGGAAGAGGAAGCGACTAAGGGGAATGTGTATCCCCCCACAAAAATCAGAGGGGAGATCCGGTTCGAAAATGTGTCTTTCTCCTACGAGGAAGGGCGACCCGTACTGAAGGATATCAGTTTCTCGGCCTCTCCGGGAGAGATCATCTGCCTCGTAGGACGGAGCGGTGCGGGAAAGACCACCCTTGTTAATCTTTTGCTAAAGTTCTATCCCCCGGAATCGGGCTCCATCTTTCTCGACGGGCATAACCTCGACGAAATTTCCACCTCCTGGCTGAGAGACCGGACAGCGGTTGTCTCCCAGGACGTCTTTCTGTTCGATGATACAATCGCCAACAATATCAGATATGGGAACCCCGGGGCCTCGGACGATGAAGTCAAAAATGCTGCGATTATGGCGGATATTAATCACTATATCAGTTCCTTACCGGAAGGGTACCAGACCATCATCGGGGAAAGAGGAATCAGGCTGTCTGCCGGACAAAGGCAGCGGATTTCGGTCGCACGGGCTTTCCTGAGAAATCCCTCCATACTTATTCTTGATGAGCCAACATCCGCGCTTGACCCGCAGTCAGAGGTTCTTTTAAAGGATTCTGTGACCCGTCTCGCCGAGGGAAAGACGACTTTCATCATCGCTCACCGGCTTTCTCTGGCTGAAATCTCTCATCGGCTTCTCGTACTCGATCATGGCATGATCGTAGAAACCGGGACCCATCGGGAACTTATCAAGAAAAATGGTTTCTACTGCGCGATGTTCGCATCTGGTAGTGACTGACGTGACGCATGCATGATACAAATAAGCGCGATTTCGCCTCGGCAGATACAGAATGGTGAGTGAAGAACTATACCGCAGCGCAGCTAAGGTGTTTTCCGTTTGACGATATTTCTTGCCATCATCAGAGCGGAGACGACCATGGCATTTAATCGTCCGAATCTCAGGACAGGATAAACAAGGAGCAGGATTTTCCTCGCAAGGGAAATGCGCGCGCGATCTATTCTTATCACCTTTCCAATAATTTGGTCGGAAGTCACCGGTCCGTCATGAGCGGAACAATTGTCTCCGCGGGTACAGTAATATTCGATCCCGTCCCTTGTAAAGACCTGCGCCAGACGGTGGCATACCATAGTGTCTGCCCGGGCAAATACAATAAGGTCGCCGATGTTAAGATCCTTTTGGGGAGTGATTATTATCCTGTCCCCTGGTGCAATAAGTGGAAACATTGAAAAACCGATTGTAGAAATTCGGACATCGAGTCCGTTCTCAAGCAAATGCGCAGATATATCTTTGACTTTGTTCAAACTTTCATTCTCCTCGTGACCTATTTTATCAGTTCAGGTCCGACAAAGTACCTTTCCCGGCAAAAAAGATTTTTGAAAAAGTATATGCTTTTTGGGCATAGTATCATGGTGAAACAATTTTTCAGCATAGGGGCCCTGAAAATGTCCCTTGAGTACTATCCTGAAGAACAGGACATTTCAACCGAAAAAGCCCTCGAAAGTTTTTCCGACAGAACGTCTGAAGATGTTGATATATCTTTCAGGCTTGACAATAACACTCCATTGCCCTCGCTTGATGTGTGCAGGCAGATATTTACATCAAATCCACGGGGTCTCTGGACAATATTTGAGGACGCTACTGCAAGTCACTACTTAATCTCCCTCCAAAATGTCGAAAGGGAGAGAACTCCATACAGAATTATCAAAGTGGATAGGGAGTTCAGGGAGTTTCTTATTTATGCGGGACCTGGCGGCAGGCGCTCGCTTTTCCCGCTGGAATATCCCCTCGCTGAACTGGCCGTTTCAGGACACTTAAGTATAAATAAAATAGGTATTATTCTTCATTCCGCCTGCATATCCTGGAAAGGGAGAGGCTTTCTCTTCTCAGGCGTCTCGGGCTCCGGCAAATCGACGATCTCGGAAATTTGGAGGAAGGAAGATGAGGCGAAAGTCCTCACTGATGAAAGAGTCATCATAAGGGACTGCAACAAAGACCTGTGGGCCTATGGGACACCGTGGCACGGCACGGCAGAAATCCATATAAACACGGGAATTCCTGTTGAGAATATCTTCTTTATAAGACACGGCAAGGTAAACAGTGTTGCACGAATCTCGACCATGGACGCGGCAAACAGGCTTATTACCAGGTGCTTCCCTGCTTTCTGGCAGAGGGAGGGAGTGGAGTTTGCCCTTGATTATTGTGCGCGGATCGCACGGCTGAAAAGATGTTTTGATTTCCAGTTTGTTCCTGACAAGTCCGCTACAGACTTTCTCAAAAAGTGGGACTGGGAAAAGCAAGATAACTGAGAAAACGACTAAGGCACTCCCCGGAGATCCTGATTTCTCCGGGCTACCCGAAATATCAGCTGCTAGGTTGCATGCACGGGCGGCCCCCTCCGGGAGCGCAGTTGCCCGGAAAAGGCCCTGCGCTTCCGCTCGTTTTGCAGCCGGTCAAAACCGCCTCGTCCGGCACTAATATTATCCTCGTGCATTCAGGTTTGATCCATTTCTTTTTTGTCATCCCTCCTCCTCTTATTTATGAGATCCCGAACTCAAAATTCCGTGCCCTTATTTTAGCAATTTCACACAGATATGTAACTTCTTTTTTGACATCGCCATTTTCGACTATTCTCCAGGAGGTGCACTCGCCGCAAAGGCTGACCAGTTGACATTCATCGCAGGCCAGATGAAAATCTTTCTTTTGGCGCACGACCTTCAATATCCCTTCTTCCCATATCCAGCGCAACGTATGCTCCCCGACCGAAAAACTATTCCCGATCATCATTAAACAACCCATTGCGAGGCCGTACGGATTGATATGCATCGAGCTCCTTCCTGCGCCGCAATTATAGAGGTCCTCCTTACTGTGAGGACTATTGACACATCTATCGCAGAATTCACGCCACTCTTCCATCCTTTTAGGGAACATCCTGTCGAGTTTTACCACACCGCCAGGAGATATTCTGTATTTCTCAGGCTCTGAAAACACTTCTTTGTCGATTCTTCTCTGGATTAGAGGGTCAAACTTGAACCGGCAACCCCATTCCCGGGCCATACGATCCATGTCTCTGATCTCATGAGAGTTTATGGTAAGAGCCATCGTTTTAAGCGTGAGCTTCATCCCGGACTCTTTGAGCTTTCTTATGCCGGCCATGCATCTTTCATAAGACCCCCTGACTCTGGTCACGTCCTCATATGTCTTTTTTGTCGCACCGTACAGCGATACCTCGACGGCAAAGGGAGGATATTTTGAAAGAAGTTTGGCTATTTTTTCATCCACAAGGGTCGCGTTAGTAAAAAGGGTTATGAGAAATCCCTTCTTTTTTGCGTGGACATAAATTCCCTCGAAGTCCTCTCTGAGCAGGGGTTCCCCGCCCGTAATTAAAAGCCAGAGAGACCCAAGAGAAGCCAGTTCATCAAGAAGCTGCATGATCTCGTTAGTGGAGAGCTCGCTTTTTGCAGCTGTCTTATCATTTTCCGGCAGGCTGCAATAACAGTGTACGCATCTGTTATTGCAGCGGTAGGTCAGATCAAGCCCGACGTTCAATGGGATTC
>JBECKU010000303.1:0-3245 GCA_040235385.1 Candidatus Sulfobium sp.
CAAAGAGCACCACTCCGCATCCTGCTCCTATGTACATAAGCTTTTTTGTGTATCCTGCGTCTTTCATCTTCCTTTCCTCCTTTTGAGTTCTTGCAAATATAAATGCATCCCCCGTGCCAGCTCTAACTTGCTGATTCTAAAACATTGTCATCGTTCAGTTCTCTGCACCTCCGCAAATCCTTTTGCAGAACTGCAAAAAATAATGTTGTTCCGAGGTCTCAGACCAAACAATTTTTCCTCATTTCCTGTAAAATGGTATATCTGATTAGAATCTAGGTGGAGAAATTGCCATTCTATTTCCCATTTAATTGAACTTTTTGAAAATGTTCCACGTGGAACAATTCTTTTTATCTGTTTTTTTTGCCCGATTCGATTATACTGAAAAAAAATATGAGTAAAGTGATTGCGATAGTGAACCAAAAAGGGGGGGTCGGCAAAACAACCACGGCCGTAAACCTTTCGGCATCGCTTGCACTTTCAGGAGAAAAAATTCTCCTCATCGACACCGATCCGCAGGGCAACTCAACATCAGGGCTCGGAATATCAAGAGAAGGCAGGGAAAAAACTTTATACACCGTCTTTTCGGGTGAACATTCACTTGCTGACGTAGTCACCGAAACCTCCATTGAAAACCTCTTTGTCGTGCCTTCGAGCATCGATCTGCTTGGCGCGGAGATCGAGTTCTCCGGCAGAGAAGAACGAGAGAGGATTCTTCTCAATTTGTTGGTACCGCTGAAAAATGGCTTCCGGTATATATTTATAGACTGCCCTCCTTCTCTGGGCGTTCTGACATTAAATGCTCTTGTTGCGGCAGATTCGGTGATAGTTCCCGTGCAGTGCGAATATTATGCTCTCGAAGGCCTGGGACTTCTAACCCAGACACTCCGGCTCATTAAAGGGGCTTTCAATCCGAATATCGATATCGAAGGAATTCTTCTGACTATGTTCGATACGAGAAACAGTCTTGACCATCAAGTGGTCGCAGAAGTCAAAAAGTATTTTGGAGAAAAAGTTTATCAGACGGTTATTCCAAGGAATGTAGCATTAGGTGAAGCACCGAGTCACGGAAAACCGGTCCTTTTTTATGACGCCCGTTCCAAGGGCGCTCAAAGCTATTTATCTCTGGCAAAGGAACTGCTTAATGAAAACAGCATTGGGTAAAGGACTTAACGCTCTGATCCCGGATAAAGGGGAAGAGGTACTCTATCTCGATATCGACCGAATTTTGCCGGGGGGGCAACAGCCGCGCAAACGTTTCAATGAAACCTCCCTAAAGGAGCTTTCGGCTTCTATAAAGGAAAAAGGGGTACTGCAGCCTATCATCGTTTCCCGGACTGGCGATGGGACTTTCGGTCTTATCGCGGGTGAACGAAGATGGAGGGCTGCCGTCCTGGCCGGATTGAAAAAAATCCCGGCCCTGGTCAAGAATGTGGCATCCAAAGATTCTCTGGAGATAGCCCTTATCGAAAATATTCAGAGGGAGGACCTCAACCCTATCGAAACCGCCGAGGCCTTCAACAGGCTATTGAACGATTACAAACTCACCCAGGAAGAACTCGCGGACAGGGTGGGCAAAGAACGGGCGACGGTGGCAAATTATCTGCGCCTCCTGAAACTGCCGGATGAGATCAAGACCATGCTCTATGACGGCCCATTAAGCATGGGCCATGCCAGGGCTCTCCTTTCAATAGAAGGGCGGGCGAGCCAGGTCGAGGCGGCTCGCAAGATAATCAAGAATGGATTGAGTGTGAGGGAGGCTGAGCTCTTAGCTAAAAAAAGCGCAAGACCGACTGCTCGGGCCAAAACGAAAGATGCCCATATCTCCTCACTTGAAGAGAAGCTCATCAGACACATTGGAACAAAGGTCAGGATCATTCATAAAGGGAAAAAAGGGAAAATCGAGATGGAATACTATTCCCTGGAGGAATTGGACAGGTTGCTGGAGATCTTGATGGGATGAAAAATATTTTACTTATGGGGTCGCCGGGAGTCGGCAAGACCACCTTGATAAAGAAGCTGAGCGAAATATTTAAGGAGTTCAACGCGGCCGGTTTCTATACTGTGGAAATCATGGAGGATGGTGTTCAAAAGGGGGCCGAGGTCATAAGCCTTTATGGAGAAAACCGTGTTCTATGCCACACAAATCTGAAGAGCAAACACAGTGTCGGCAGATACAAGGTCGATGTCAAGGGATTTGAGGATCTCCTGGACAGCATCTTTTCACGGGAGAAGAAAAAAGGGGTTTTTTTTATCGATGAAATAGGAAAAACCGAGTGCGTCTCCAGGAAATTCAATAAGCTCATTCTGGAGCTTCTGGAATCCGATAAGCCTGTTATCGCAACGATCTCCGATAAAGGGACCGGGTTGATCAATGAAATAAAGAAAAGAGACGATGTAGAGGTCTTCGATATCAACCCCGATAACAGGGAATTAATGCTTAAAATGCTCACTATGGAGATCAGAGATATTTTATTGGCTTAATAAGGAATACTTATCGCCCGCCAGCCGCGTATGCACGCTAAAATTAAAACCGGCCTTGATCTGATAGAAAAAGACTGGCCTGCACGCCTCGCTGACGCCAGAGTCGGACTTCTGGTGCATCCTGCCTCCATCAATTCAGACCTCGAACACGCAGTTGACATTTTTGCACGCTCGCGTCGCTTCGAATTGAGGTCATTATTCGGCCCCCAGCACGGGATAAGGGGGGAGACCCAGGATAACATGATTGAGTGGGAGGGATTCGACGATCTACGAACAGGCCTTCCCGTCTTCAGTCTTTACGGTTCAAGACGCAGTCCGGATCCCGGAATGATGAAAGAGATCGATGTGATGGTTATAGACCTCCAGGATGTGGGCTCCAGATATTATACATTCATATGGACCCTCGCCCTGGTAATGGAATCCTGCCGGGAAGAAAAAAAAGCGGTGGTTGTTCTGGACAGACCCAATCCGATCGGTGGACATATCATTGAAGGCCCCATCCTCCAGCCCGATTTCAAGTCCTTTGTCGGGTTGCACCCCCTTCCCGTAAGACACGGGATGACAGTGGGAGAAATTGCCTTATATTTCAAGGAGTTATTCTATCCAGGCGTCGACGTTTCAGTGATCCGAATGAGAAATTGGAAAAGAACGATGTGGTTCGACGATACTCATCTCCCCTGGGTTTTACCGTCTCCGAATATGCCGACCCTGGATACGGCGGCTGTTTATCCCGGGATGTGTCTTCTCGAAGGAACCGAACTTAG
>JBECKU010000308.1:0-12204 GCA_040235385.1 Candidatus Sulfobium sp.
CAAAGAGCACCACTCCGCATCCTGCTCCTATGTACATAAGCTTTTTTGTGTATCCTGCGTCTTTCATCTTCCTTTCCTCCTTTTGAGTTCTTGCAAATATAAATGCATCCCCCGTGCCAGCTCTAACCTGTTGATTCTAAAACATTGTCATCGTTCAGTTCTCTGCATCTCCGCAAATCCTTTTGCAGAACTGCAAAAAAATGATACCTGGAAGGCGAGGGGAAGTGACAAGCAAGGTACACATGGAAAAGAAGCCGGCTTCTTATTACAGGCTGAGACGGAGAGAAAGGTAACGGAGTAAAAAATCAGTAGATTATCTTGTATCCGAGTTTTTCGACGCTGTCTTTTGCGATGCGGAATAACTCTTCTTCGCTGATCAGGGACGGGTCGTAGATGACGGCCACTTTCCCCTCATCTACCTCGACCGAGTCGACCCCCCTCATCGACCCGATAAATTTCCTAAGGGCGTTTACACAGTCGTAGCAGAACATGTGTCCGACATTAAGAGTGATCTTTTCCATTATTTTTTCCTCCTGCAACCTGCTCCCGAACAGGGGAAATTATCCAAACTATAGCACACGAAGACTTAAATTGAAACATTAAGAGCAATCAAAGACGCTTCGGGTATGGGGTGAGCGAGCCGAAAAAAAACCATTACACCATCCGGCAAACCGATGTGAATTTTCTGAATCGGGAGTCTAAGATCTCTTTTCAGTTCCTTTTTGACCTTAAAATGATAAAATAAAATAATTTGTTATGAGACGAGGAACCATATGAGTGAAGCCACGCACCCCGATACGCATGCGGTAAGAGTATTGCGCAAGGCGGGCGTAGATTACACCGACCATCAGTTTGCACCCGGGGACGGCGTGGCAACAGACGTCTGCGCAAAGGCACTTAACGTGGACGAACACTCGGTGGTAAAGGCTATACTTCTCGAGGCCGACGCAAAGCCTTTGATCATGCTCATGCATGGAGATATGCGGGCTTCCGCAAAGAAACTTGCCGAGATCGCCGGAGTAAAAACCGTCTTACCCTGCCCTCCGGGGAAGGTTGAAGAGTATACAGGGTATGAGGCAGGCGGTATCTCCCCCTTCGGTACCAGAATGGAGATACCCGTTTACATGGAGGAGACGATTCTCAACCTGCGGAAGGTTTATATAAACGGGGGCAGAATAGGCTTTTTTGTAGGAATGGACCCTTACGATGCTGTCAAGCTGCTGCATCCTACCCTTGTGAAAGTGGGTTCCCCGAGGGCCTCTTGAGTGGTGCATGTCTCTGGGAGTTCCCAGAACCAGGAACCGGGTTAGACAAAGAGAACTTTCAGTTGAAACATCACTCCGGACCGCCCACTAAAAGTACTCTTGCGGGATGTTATTCGATGGCAGCGTAAAAGTCCTGACGGCCTTCAGATTGATTAAAAATATTAATAGATCTATAGTTTCGTTGATATAGCTAAGTGGTTGTGATAGACTTTTTATACTCTGGAATTATGAAATCTGAAAAGCAGAGATGACGCTAAAGGAATTATTACAGTCAAACCCCTCGAAGATGGTTACCTGCAGGACAACCTGTCTCGTCGCCGATGCGGTGACGGTCATGGACGGCCACAACGTAGGGTCCATACTTATTCTCGATCATGAGGACAAGCTGGCCGGCATCTTCACCGAAAGAGATATCATGCATTGCTTTGCCAAGAACATTTCTTTGAGGGAAGAGCCTATTTCCAACGTTATGACTCCCAACCCGATCACGCTCGATTCTTCTGAAGAGATCAGTGTCGCGATCAAGGTCATGTCGGAGAATAAGATCAGGCACCTGCCCGTCATGGAAGCGGGAAAGGTAACAGGTGTAGTTTCCTACCGGTATGTGGTTTCGCACCTTTTGCCTGAGATCATATATATGGCCGACGATATCTGTTAGAACGAGAAGTATTTCCCCATTTAGAATCTATGTGTAAAGCCGATTAAGTTATTGTTCCTCGTTTTGCAATCCTTTGAAAATCGTTAAAGTCGGGGTCGTCAGACTAAATAGAAAGCTGTCTTTCAGATGCCGTTTCCGGCAAAAAGCGGGGATCTGGAGCATTGGAACTGTTTGGAAACACTGGATTTATCCTGACACGGGCAGGTCAGAAAATGACGCGTCGTATTGAATGAAACAAATCCCGTGTGTTAGATTAAATATGCGGCTTTTGGCATTATACTTGGCCGCAGGGAAAGATTAAGAGGCGAGAAATTTTTAGCTTGCGGACCTTGATTCCGTGTCCTCCGACGAAACTTCCCGCATCCCCGGAATGAAAAACAGGGTTGAAAAAAAAGGGTGCAATTAACTATAGTAATCGACTCGTTGAGGAGAAAGACCTTATTATGACTGAAGTTCTCGAAAGCATCGTCAGGAAACATAGAGAAAATGAAGGCAACATCATTTCTCTCATGCAGGATACGCAGGATGAGTTCGGTTATGTACCCCGGGAAGCGGTCGATTACCTTTCCGGGGAACTCGGCATAGCACCTAGCCGATTTTACGGGGTTCTCACCTTTTACTCCCAGTTCCATCTTAAACCCAGGGGAGAGAAGATCATTTCCGTCTGCTGCGGAACAGCCTGCCATGTGAAGGGAGGCAGCAAGATCGCCGAGAGGGTCCAGAGGGAACTCCACTTAACGGGAGAGGGGGAGACCACTGAAGACAGAAAATTCACCTTCGAAGTGGTACGGTGTGTGGGCGCCTGCAGCATCGCACCCGTAGTCCTCGTAAACGACAAAGCCTATGCCGCGATGACCCCCGATGGGACGTCGAGGCTTCTTAAACAGCTCCAGAAAGAAGGGTCCGTTGCAGGAAGAAAGTGAAGTAAACAAAAAAAAGGTAATCGTCAGGGTCTGTATCGGCACAGGCGGCCTGGCTGCCGGCGGCAAGGAGGTCATCGCGGCTTTCAAAAAAGCGATCACCGACTTTTGCGTGGATCTCGATCTGGATTTCACCTGCCATTACCAGAAGGTGGGTTGCCGCGGCTTCTGTGCGAGGGACGTCCTTGTGGATGTTGTTGACGGCGACAAGAGCATAACATATCAGGGGATCAAACCGGATAACGCAAAAAGGATCGTACAGGAACATCTGATCGAAGGAAAGCCGGTGGCCGAGTGGCTTATCGACGACTCGTACTACGCCTTTCATGACAAGCAGCATAAGATCCTCCTTAAAGACTGCGGCACCATAGACCCCGAAGATATCAAGGCATACGTCAACGTGGGGGGATATGAGGGTATAAAGAAGGTCCTCTCGGGAATGACGCGGGAAGAGGTGATCGGGGAGATCAAGGCTTCCGGTATTCGCGGCAGGGGGGGCGCCGGTTTTCCGACCGGAGTAAAATGGGAAGCCTGTCTCAAAGCCCCGGGAAATCCGAAATACATCGTCTGCAATGCGGATGAGGGCGATCCGGGGGCCTTCATGGACAGGTCGATTATCGAAGGCAACCCCCATGCCGTCATTGAGGGTATGATGATCGCAGCCTATACCATCGGCTCGAACCTGGGATATGTTTACATCAGGGCCGAGTATCCCGCCGCAGTAGAACGGTTGAAACTCGCCATGTCCCAGGCCCGCGAGGCGGGGTATCTCGGAAGAAACCTTTTCGGCTCAGACTTCGGCTTCGACCTTAGAGTCAAGCTCGGAGCGGGCGCTTTTGTCTGCGGCGAGGAAACAGCGCTTATCGCCTCGATCGAAGGCCAGAGGGGAATGCCGAGGGCGAAACCCCCTTTCCCGGTCCATCGGGGGTTGTGGGGCAAACCCACTGTAATCAACAATGTCGAGACGCTCGCCAATGTTCCGAATATCATACGGAACGGGTCAGCATGGTACTCGGCGATAGGCACAGATAAAAGCAAGGGCACAAAGGTTTTTGCCCTGACCGGCAAGGTGAAGAACACGGGACTTATCGAGGTGCCGATGGGCATACGCCTCGGCGAGATCATTTATGATATCGGCGGCGGCATCATCGACAACAAGCAGTTCAAGGCCGTCCAGACGGGTGGCCCGTCGGGGGGGTGCATCCCGGCGTCGCTCCTCGACACCCCTGTCGATTTCGAATCTCTCGCAAAGGTCGGTTCGATCGTCGGTTCCGGCGGGATGGTCGTGTTGGACGAGACGGATTGTATGGTGAACATTTCGAAGTTCTTCCTCGAATTCACCCAGGCCGAGTCCTGCGGCAAGTGCGTACCCTGCAGGATCGGAACTAAAAGGCTTCTCGAAATCCTGACCCGGATCACGAAGGGCGAAGGCAGGGAGGGAGATATAGATCTTCTCGAAAAGCTCAGTGCAGATGTAAAGGTGACGTCCCTGTGCGGCCTCGGGCAGACCGCGCCCAACCCCATCCTCAGTACCATTAAATATTTCAGGGATGAGTACGAGGCGCACATAATAGACAAGAAATGCCCGGCCAAGGTCTGCAGGGACCTTCTTACATACTCGATCATAGCCGAGAAATGTAAAGGCTGCGCGGCCTGTCTGAGGGTCTGTCCCGCCGGAGCGATCACGGGCGAGAAGAAGAAACCCCATGTAATAGACCAGGACATATGCATAAAATGCGGAGCCTGCTTCGATACGTGCAAGTTCAAGTCGATAGAGAGGGAGTAACAGTATGGTCAAGGTAACGATAGACGATAAGACAATAGATGTCCCGAAGGATGCTACAGTCCTGGATGCGGCGAAGCTCGCGGGGGCTCAGATACCCACCCTCTGCCATCATCCTAAGCTTACGCCCTTTGGCGGCTGCAGGCTCTGCATAGTCGAGATCAAAGGGATACCGCGGCCGGTCACCTCATGCACAACGCCGGTGAACGACGGCATGGAGGTGACGACTTCAACACCCGTGATCGAAGACCTGAGAAAGACTATTCTCGAACTCATTCTTTCGGACCACCCGAATGACTGCATGGTATGCGAGCAGGCGGGAGCCTGTACGCTCCAGGAGCTTGCGTACACCTACGGCATCAGGGAAAATCCTTTTGCAGGCGAGAGAAGGACCTACGAAGAGAGAGACGGCAACCCCTTCATCGAGAGGGACCTCGAAAAATGTATCATGTGCGGCAGATGCGTGAAGGTCTGTGATGAAGTTCAGGGCGTCGAGGCGATCGAATTCGGATACAGAGGGTTCGATGCAAAGATCTGCACGCCTTACGAAGCCGACCTCAACTGCGAATTCTGCGGCCAGTGTGTTTCAGTATGTCCTACCGGCGCTTTGACCGGCAAGTCCTGGGCGCAGAAAGGCAGACAGGGCGGCGTCAGGAAAGTAGACACTGTCTGTCCTTACTGCGGAACCGGCTGCAATATTACTGTCCATGTAAACAGGAACGAGATAGCCAGGATTACTTCCGGGAAAGATACGTGGAACGAGGGATGGCTCTGCGTCAAAGGCAGGTTCGGATACAAATACGTAGACAGCCCCGACCGCCTGAAGACGCCGCTGATAAGAACAGCTCCAAAAGGCGCTTCAAAGTTCGACGTTCAGGGTTCAAAGTCGAAAGAAGATAACCGGTCGCCCGAAACCCCGGTCTCAGAACTATTCAGGGAGGCTTCCTGGGATGAGGCCTTTGATCTCATCGCTTCGCGTCTGGGGGAAATAAAGTCCAGGGACGGCGCGGATGCCATCGCGGGGCTATCATCTGCCAGGTGCACCAATGAAGAGAACTACGCCTTTCAAAAGTTCATCAGGGCGGGCATCGGGACAAACAACGTCGATCACTGCGCCAGGCTTTGACACTCCCCGACGGTGGCCGGTCTGGCCACCATATTCGGTTCCGGGGCAATGACGAATTCGATCAGGGAGATCGAGGGAATGGAAGTAATCTTCATCATCGGCTCCAACACCAAGGAGTCCCATCCCGTCATCGCAAACCGGATGATCAAGGCATACAGAAAAGGCGCGAAGATCATCGTGGCGGACCCCAGAAGGGTCCCGATGGTGAAGTTCGCGGAGGTGTTCCTCAAGATGAGGCCCGGCACGGACACCGCCCTTTTAAACGGTATCGCCCACGTGATCGTCAAAGAGGGCCTTCAGAACGATGAGTTCATAAAGGAAAAGACGGAAGGATTCCAGAAGTGGAAACAGTTCCTCGAAGATTATACTCCCCAAAGGGTCGAAGAGATCACCGGAGTGCCTAAAGCGGATATTGTCAGCGCGGCACGTCTTTACGGCGGTTCCCGCCGGGCCGGCATCTTCTATACCATGGGCATTACCCAGCACACATGCGGCACCGACAACGTGAAGGCCGTGGCAAATCTTGCGACACTCACGGGGAATATCGGCAGAGAGAGCACGGGAGTGAATCCCCTCAGGGGCCAGAACAACGTCCAGGGTGCGTCGGACGCCGCATGTCTTCCCACGGTATATCCGGGCTATCAGAAGGTGGATCTGCCCGAGGTACGGGAGAAGTTCGAAAAGGCATGGGGAGTGACGCTGTCGCCGGTCCCCGGCATGACTTCGACAGAGATGATGAACGCCGCCTCAGAGGGAAAGTTGAAGGCAATGTATATCATGGGTGAGAACCCGATCATCACCGACCCCAATATGCACCACACCATAAAGGCGCTTCAAAGCCTCGATTTTCTCGTAGTTCAGGATATCTTTCTTACCGAAACGGCAAGCCTTGCCGATGTAGTTCTGCCCGCGGCCTGCTCCTTCGAAAAAGACGGCACGTTCTCAAACACCGAGAGAAAGGTCCAGAGGGTGAGGAAGGCAGTTGATCCTCCCGGCGAGGCCATGGACGATCTTTCGATCATCTCCCGGGTCTCGAAGCGATTGGGATATCCGATGGATGCCTCACCGGCGGAGGTAATGGATGAATTCGGCCGGGTCTGGCCGGCCCTGGCCGGCGTGACCTTTGAGCGCCTCGACAGACAGGGTATTCAGTGGCCCTGCCCTTCGAAAGACCATGCCGGCACCGAGTATCTTTACAGGGACGGTTTCCCGAAGGGGAAGGTCTCCTTTACAAAAGTTGAATACTGTCCTCCCGCGGAGATCACCGATGAAGAATATCCGTACGTCCTCACGACCGGAAGGAACCTCTTTCAGTATCACTCCGGTTCGATGACAAGAAGGGTGAAGACCATCGAGGCCCATGCGGGCGAGCCATACGTCGAGATCAATCCTCTGGACAGCGGGAAAATCGGCATTAAGGACGGAGAAACCATCACTGTCATATCCAGGAGGGGCAGGATCGATATCAAGGCCAGGGTCACGTCCATGGTCTCGGAAGGCACGGTTTTCATCCCCATGCATTACCGGGAGGCGGCGGCGAACGTGATTACCATTGACGCGTTCGATCCGCATGTCAAGATCCCGGAGTTCAAGGTCTGCGCAGTGAAGCTGGTTCCCGAGGCTGTCCCTGCGGGCCGTGAATGAGAAAAATGGTCGGGGCGAAAGGATTTGAACCTTCGACTTCACGGTCCCGAACCGTGCGCGCTACCAGGCTGCGCTACGCCCCGACTCTAAGATAATAAGAACCCTGCGGCATGAAAGTCAAGTTGTCCCATGATGAGACGGGAGGACCGGCCATGAAGGCTTACCAAGACATCGAGATCCTGAAAATCAAAGAAGAGACCTCCATCCGGACGGCCGATGTAATCGCAGTTGAAAAGAGGATAAAGATCTCGGTCAACGGCAAGGGCCTTCTCAGCCTTTACTGCACCCCCGTTATGGTCCGGGAGTTTGTTGTCGGGTTTATCCATAATGAAGGACTCATCCGTGGAGAATGGTGCGCCGAGAGGATGAGCATCGATTACGGTGATAAAGACATCGAGGTTGATATTCCCGCTTCGGGCGGCATCAGCGAGGGCGAGCGCGTGGTCACTTCGGGGTGTGCCGGAGGAATCAGCATGGTGAAGGACCTTTCGTCTATCCGGATCTCTGACAAAAAGTCGTTCAGGGCCGCCGCCGTCCGGAAGGTATTCGGCGAATTTCAGAAGAGGTCGGATGTCTATAGGAAAACGGGTGGGGTACATAGTGCGGCGCTTGCGGACGAAGCGGCGATGCTGGCCTTTGCAGAAGACATAGGAAGGCATAATGCGGTCGACAAGGTGATAGGCTGTTGCCTTCTCGAAAGCATACCTTTTGAGGGGAAGATGATGCTGGCAAGCGGACGCCTGTCGTCGGAGATACTCTCGAAATGCGCGGGCTGCGGGATCCCCGTGGTAGTAAGCAGGGCGGCCCCTACGAGTCTCGCGGTAAAGATAGCTGAAGAGGCCGGGATCACCGTCATCGGATTTATGAGGGGAAACAGGATGAACGTATACACCCGCAAAGAGCGGATCGCTTTATAGCTCGATTATCTTCCGGCGCAGGATAACAAGTTCGAAGCTCATGGCGCAAAGCGCGGCCAGCGTGTTGATATAGTTCAGGCCCGAGTCCATGACGGAAACATTTCCATTGTCCACATAGAGCAGGGCGATGATCTTTTCGCGTATCTGGATGGGGATGAGGAGACAGTCCTGTGGCGTCCCGCCGAGTATCTCTACCAGGGCTTCATTTTCCGGGATCCGCAGCAGGGGGCCCCTGTAATAGTTCCTTCTTTGGATGACGTCTGAAAAGACCGAATTCGGAACAACCGGCAGTTCGACGGAATCCACGTTCAGTCCCCTCGCCTTCCAGCCTTTCAGCCTCGCTCCCTGGAGAATAAAGACCGCGGCGCGTGATGAAATCTTTTGCGATTCGCTCAGGAGTATTCCGATGACCTCCTCTTTCTCCTTTACATTGGCAAACTGTTCTTTCACTTTCAGGAATTTTTCCTTGCTTTCGTCACCGCGTTTCTCCTCTGCTTCCGCTTCCTCTTTCCTGAATATGCTGATATAACGGAGGTCCCTCTCGGTCCCGTAATATTTTTCGAGTGCATGGAGCAGCCGCAGTTCCGTTATGGCGTGCGGGATTATTTCAAAGCCGGTGACGAACCTGAGCTCATCTATGCGGGCCATCGAGCGCGGGTCAAGCATGGCGAGAAAGAGCCTGTTGCGTTCCTTCCTGAACGGGACGATCTTGTATTTCTCGGCGGTGTCCCTGCTGATACAGGAGATAGTTTCTTCGTCTATGGAAACGAGCCTGGACGGGTCGACTGCCGGCACTTTGAAGTAAGTGCTCAGGAAAGAGGCCAACTCCCGCTCCCTGAGAATACCGAGTTCCACGAGATTTGTTCCGATCCTTCCTCCGAAGATGACCTGCCTTTCCAGGGCGCTTTTGAGTTGTTCTTTCGTGATCAGACTTTCCTTTATCAGGGCCTCGCCGAGTTTCAGCGCCATTCTCCTTTACCTGATCCCGTATTTATAGAGTTTGTGCCTGAAGGAACGAAAGGAGAGGTTGAGAAGCCGGGCCGCCTCGGTCTTTGTACCGCGTGTTTTCTCAAGGGCCTTGATAAGATAGTCCTTCTCGATTCCCGTGATGATCCGCTCCAGGTCGAAATCTTCTTCACCGACCTCGGGAAGACATTTAATATCTTTTACGCTCCTGGTGATCTCGTCGGGAAGGTCCTCGATCATTATCATTTCTCTGTCGCAAAGCAGGACGATCCGCTCCACGATATTCTCCAGTTCCCTGACATTTCCCTTCCAGGGATAATTCATGAGCCTGTGAAGCGCCTCAGGGGATATCTTCTTGGGATTTTCAGAATACCTGCCGAGGAAATGATCAAGCAACAACGGAATATCTTCCTGCCGTTCCCTTAGAGGCGGGATGGCGACCGGAACGACGTTCAGCCTGTAGTAAAGGTCCTCGCGGAAATCTCCCGCACCGACGGCCTCCAGCATATTCTTGTTCGTTGCGGAAATTACCCGGACGTCGACCTTGATGTCCGACGTGCCCCCCACTCTCCGGAACGTCCCGTTTTCGATCACGCGCAGGAGTTTAGATTGGAGCGAAAGCGGCATTTCCCCTATCTCGTCGAGGAAAAAAGTCCCGCCGTCGGCAATCTCGAAGAGACCCGAGGTCGTGGACACCGCACCTGTAAAGGCCCCCTTCATGTGACCGAACATTTCTGACTCGAGAAGCCCCTCGGGAAAGGTCGCACAATTGATAGTCACAAAATTCCTGCTGCTTCTCGGACTGAGGTTGTGAAGCGCCGATGCCACAAGCTCTTTGCCCGTACCGCTCTCTCCGGTGATGAGTACCGCAGAATTGCTCTGGGCCACCCTCGGGATCAATTTGAAGAGGTCCTGCATTTTCGAACTCTTCCCGATGATCTTTTCGAGCTGGTAGGAAGACTGGAACTTTTCACGGAGGAGCGACAGTTCCTCGCTCAGTCTCTTCTTCTCGAATGCCTTCTTTACTATAAGGCGGATTTCGTCGATCTTAAAAGGCTTATGGACATAATCGTATGCGCCCATCTTCATGGCGTCTATCGCCGCTTCCGTCGTGCCGAAGGCGGTGACCATGATTACCATCGTATCGGGAGAGAAATCCTTGATCTCCTTCAGGACGGTAAAGCCGTCGGCCCTGGGCATCTTGATATCGGTTATTACAAGGTCGAAAACATTATTCCTGACGAGTTCGAGACCCTCGATCCCGTCCGCGGCGGTAGTGACATGGAAGTTCTCCTCCTCGAGGAGGATCTTGAGCACTTCTCTCATGCTCTTCTCATCTTCGACGATGAGTATTTTCCCTTTATTATTTTCCATATTTCCTGTTTAGTATAATCTCAAAGTCTGTCTTAATTCCAGGAGCACTGTTCACGTAGAGACTTCCCCTATGTTCCTCCACTATGCGATATGCTATCGAAAGGCCGAGCCCGGTGCCGGCGTCTTTCGTTGTAAAAAAAGGATAAAAGATCCTGTACAGGTTCGAAGGTTCGATTCCCGGGCCGGTGTCTGAGAATACGACCTTGACGGAGTCGGTATTGCCGGTCGTTGAGATTGCGAGTTCACCGGAGTCCTGCATGGCCTCAAGGGCGTTCACCCCGAGATTCCAGAAGACCTGTTTCATTTTCTGAGGGTCGGCGTCAACAAAGAGAGGCCCGGAAAAGCCCTTCAGGATCCGGATATCCCGTCCGGTCAAGTCTACGTTATCGAGAAGGGCCATTGTTTCATCGAGGAGGGAATGCAGGTCCACCGGTTGGATATCGAGAGACCTCGGGCTTGAATAGGTCAAAAAATCCGTTACGATGTTGTTCAGTCTCTCCATCTCTTTAATCGCGATGTCCATAAGCTTTTCCCTGTGCCTCACCGGCGTCTTTTCTTCCTTCAGCATTTCAATGGAACCCCGCATGGATGCCAGAGGGTTTCTGATTTCATGAGCAATATTGGCGGACAACTCTCCTATTGCCGCCCACTTTTCCTTCTGTTTGACCTCCGTCTCGAGTCTTTTCAGTTCGGTCAGATCCTGCAGAACGCCGATAAAGCCCGTTTTATTGCCGCCGGTGTCCCTTAAAACGGATATGTTAAAGCCGATGATTTTCCTGCCGCTCTTCTCCGAATGGTAGGTCCTTTCCTGCCGGCCCTCCTCGAAAGGGAATGTGAGAAAAGGCAAAACAGCGTCTATTTTTCTGCCGATGACTTCACTTTTTTTTCTCCCCGTAATTTTTTCGGCCGCACGGTTGAATATCGATACCTTGCCTTCCATATCGGTGCTGAACAGCCCGCTGGGAAGACTTTCTATGACTTTGAAATTGAACAGTTCGAGGTCCCTCAAATGGATGTCTTTTTCTTCGAGCTTCCGCACCGTCTTTTCCAGTCTGCCGGAGAGATATCCGCTGAGATAGGCGGTAACATAGAAGGAGAGTATATGGATGAATATGTTATAGAGGAACTCTTTCTCCGGGGTCTTTACATCGTGGGCTATCGGAAGGAAGTTATAAAACTGAAGATCGAGGAGGCTGCCGTAAAGGATGCTGCTCAGACTCGCTATGACATAACCGGCTTTTTTCCCCAGTATGATGCTCGACGACAGGACCGTGAGTATGAGCGTAAAAGAAAACCAACTCTCGATGCCGCCCGTTATATAAATAAGGATGATCTCGGATATCACATCGAGTATCAATTGTATGTATGTAAAAACAACGAGATTTCTTATCCGGCCGAGAAGCAGCGCATATGCGATGGTCAGTGAGTAAAGCAGGACTATGAAATAAGAAATAGCACGCGGATGGGCATAGAAATACTCCACCTTGAAGAAATAGGACGAGCCCAGAAGGAGCGTAACGAGCACTGCCCTGATACTGATGAGCGCCTTGA
>JBECKU010000013.1:0-9725 GCA_040235385.1 Candidatus Sulfobium sp.
TTCCAACCCTGAGAATATTCTCCGGCGTCATCGGATGTTTGTTGGTCCTTCCTCTTATTCCGTCTGTTCCGAACAACTTCATGCATCCCTCCCTGCTATCACAATCGTTACGAGCACGGAACCGGTATCGGATTTTATATTAGCTCCGGCGAAATCAATACTGACCTCCTGTGAAATACTCTCGCTCAATCCGGTTATATCGAGGACTTCCGTCTTAAGCATATTAATCTTCTCGACCTCGGACCTTAGGCCGTAAATAACAATCCTCCTCGGCTCGACCTCGATCGACTTCACGTAATATCCCTTCTCCGGAATGCCGGTCATCGACGCCTTGACCAGCACGGTCTTCGATATCGCTTCCTCTATTCGTATCCGGACGGACGACGGAGTAATATTCATTACGGACATCGCATAGGGAAGTGTGATATCGTCTTTGTTTATGTAGTATATCCCTTCACCCTTCTTCGCTCTGCTGAGATCGACAAAGACCCTGATGTCCGACGTTTTCACATTCTTCATGAGCCTTTCCTGTCCCCTTATGGTGATATTCACGGTCCTCGCATCGGTGGAGGCGATTCCCAGTCCGGCAGGCACGTTCCTGAACTCTATTGGGATCTCGATCGACATCTCGGACTGCCCTCTTGAGGTCAGAAAAAACCATAGAAAGACCGACAGGAGGACAGCGGACACTTTCAGAAAGAAATTATTGAGAATAAGGTTTCTCATTTCTTGCCCTTTTTCACGGTAAAGATGTCAGTCAGCATGTCCCTTAGCGTTCCCATATCGATTCTCGTCTCCAGCCTTCCGTCCAGAGCCATGGATATGTAACCGGTCTCTTCGGAGACGATGACCGCCACGGCGTCCGTTTCCTCAGTGAGCCCGATGCCTGCTCTATGACGCGTTCCGAGCGACTTGCTCAGTTCCGAACTCAGTGTGATGGGAAGAAAACAGCCTGCTGCGGCTATCCTGTTTCCCTTGATGATGACCGCACCATCGTGTATCGGAGACGTGGGATGGAAAATACTCAGGAGTACCTCTTTGGAGACCTTGGCGTCGAGGAGTGTTCCCACTTCAACAAAATCCTTGAGACTGGTGTCGCGCTCGATAACAATAAGTGCACCGATCTTCCTGTTCGATAATGAGATCGCGGCCCTCACTATTTCCTCGAGAGATTTAAGCTCTTCTGCGGTTGTGAAGTTCGAAAGGAACTGTGCCTCACCCATGTGAGCGAGGGCCCTCCTGATTTCCGGCTGGAAAAGGACGATGATCGCGATAACGATCTGGGACCAGAAGCTCTGGACGAGCCAGTCGATGGTATAGAGTTCGAGGTATCTCGAAGCCAACGAAGCGAGAAGCAGCACCCCGAGGCCTATGAGCATCTGGGCGGCTTTGGTGCCTTTTACGATCAGGAGCAGACGATAGAGTATGAGCGACATCAAAGTGATATCGAGGATATCCAGGACCCATCTGTGTTGTCTCAGAATCTCTATCATCTTTAAAGGAAGTATATTCGGGAAATATATTAATTATATATGAAGCATCTTTAAATTTTCATGAGGTTTTCCGATTTTAAACCACCGGAAGGCTCAAAGCTTGGTCGCTGTCATCGTGATGAAACCCGGAGCCTGTTATTGAAGAACATGGGGCAAAGGGTTATAATGCCTTATGAAAAAATGTGAGGTGTGCGGCCGGCCGTCTGATCAGTGCATCTGCTGTCCGGAATGAGGGCATGTCTGCCTCCTGGACCTGGGGGAACTGTTCTGTCCGGTGTGTAAACCCGCGCCTGACGGGCTCGGATTGGACGTAAAGTGACGCGAGGTTGCCACGACTAATACATTGGAGGTAGAGATGGCAGACGAACATTCTTTTGATGTTGTAAGCAAAGTCGATTTACAGGAAGTACTTAATGCGGTCCAGCAATCCATGAGGGAGATCAGTCAGCGGTTCGACTTCAAGGGGAGCAAGAGCAATATCGAGCTCAACAAGGACAAGCATGAAATCACGATCGTCTCCGACGACGAGGGCAAGCTGAAAAATGTGATAGACATCCTTCAGACTAAACTGGTAAAACGGGGAATTTCTTTAAAGGCCCTGAATTACGGCAAGGTCGAAGAAGCATCCGGTGGAACGGTAAGACAGATAGTTACCCTTCAGCAGGGTATCCCCGTGGAGAAATCCAAGCAGATTGCAAAACTGATCAAGGATTCGAAGATGAAGGTCCAGGCAGAGATCCAGAAAGACCAGGTCCGGGTCAGGGGCAAAAAGATCGATGACCTGCAGGCGGCGATGAAGATGATAAAAGAAAAGGATTTCGACATCCACATCGAGTTCATAAACTACCGATAAAGAGCGCATTTACAAACCGCTCAATATCTTGAGAAGCGCCTTAAAGTATTCTATGATGTTATTATGGCCGCTTTCGGTAAGACATCTCTTTTATTATCGGCCCTTTTTATTGCCCTTGTTTCCTGTGCCGGTTTTGCCGCGAGGTCTGCCGCGCGGTCCGAATTCGACGCGGGACTTTCAGTCTTCAACCGCGGCCGCTATGAAGAGGCCGTCCCGCATTTTGTAAAAGCCACCGAACTCGAGCCTGAATTCGGAAGGGCGTATCTTTACCTCGGCAGGTCTTATCTTAACCTCTCCCGGTGGAGCGATGCCGTCCCGCCGCTGAGAACGGCGTTCAGACTCGCGCCGGAAGAGTCCAGGAGAGAGATGGCAGACATAATCCTGGATGTGCTCCTTCAAAATGCATCAGGGATCACACCGGACCACCGTTCAGGGATGGAGGACCTTTTGCTGAACCGCGGTGAGGAAGGACGGTGATTTCTCCTCTACTGTTTTTTAGAGCATAAAGTCTGTATAGAAAGACTCGATTATTGATCACATAAAGCCGCGGAGATCACGAAGACAAGGCTTTTATGGCTTTTATTTATCGGATCTATGTCTTTCTCTGCGCACTTTGCGTCTTCGTGTGAGAAATGTTTTCAGTTCCGGCTTGTCCGCATGAGGCGGGCTGTGCCCGTGAGGAGTTTTATTATGGATTTTTCGTTCCTCCTTTTTTTGGAGAGTCCCTTTTTTGTCCTGCCGTGGTACGTGGCAGGTCTTGCGGCCGCCGCCTGGATCGTGCAAGATGTTTCTTCGGCAAACCGCCATGTGAACGCGTCTCTCAAAATCGGGTGGCCGATAATAGCCGTCTTTTTCTCGGTCATCGGGTTGGTCCTTTATCTGTTGAGCTGCAGGCCGCCCGGCATAGGAAAGGTGCAGGGAGAAGAGGCCGGGCGCCTTCATGCCGCATTCGTTTCCGCATCATGGAAAAAAGTCATGGGTTCCGTCATCCACTGCGTCGGTGGAGACGGCCTCGGCATCATCACCGCGATGGTCTTTTGCCGCTACTTGAAAGTGTCCTTCTGGACGGAATTCTGGATCGAATATGCGGTCGGATTCATGTTCGGCTGGTTCGTCTTCCAATATATAGCGATGAGAAAGATGGGTAACTCACCCGCCCAGGCCCTCTGGAAAGGGGGTCGAGCGGAGTTCTTCTCCATGATCACGGTGATGCTGGGCATGGGACTGGTTATGAGGTTCGTTACCACGACCATTGTCGGAAGCAGCCCTCAGCCGGATACCGCAGCTTTCTGGGGGTTCGCGTCATTGGGGCTCCTTGTCGGCGCGGTCTTCACTTATCCAATGAACTGGTGGCTTGTCTCAGTCGGATGGAAACACGGGATGGGGTGAATAAACGATTCTTCGCCTTATATCGAGGTTATCAGGATTTCCGATCCGGGGGTCTGGAACCGTTCCCTTTGTTCCGAGTGGTCCTCCGGCCGGACTGCCTGCCTGATCCCGCCCTCGTCGCATCTTTCCTCCCCGGTTCTTTTTTCCCCCGCCCCTTCTTCTCCGGTCTTTTCCTCTCCTGGCGAAACGCCCGTGAACGCTGCTTCCCGGAAACTTTCCTGTAACCGGTGACAACCATCTCGTCGGTCAAGACGGCTACCGGGATCTTCTGTTTGATATAGCCTTCGATGTCCGGAAGCGAGTGCACGTAATCCTCGCAGGCAAGGCTTATCGCCCTTCCCCCTGCCCCGGCCCTCGCGGTCCTGCCGATCCGGTGCACGTAATCCTCGACGTCCTGGGGAAGGTCATAGTTGATCACATGTGTCACTCCCTCGATGTGCAGCCCCCGGCTTGCCACGTCCGTTGCTACAAGCACCTGCATAGCGCCTTCTTTGAACATGGAGAGGACCCTCATCCGTTTCTTCTGGGGGATGTCACCTGTAATCGCACCCGTCTTAATGCCGTTCACATTCAGGAGAGCCTCCAGCCGTTCAGCGGTGGACTTCATATTACAAAAGATCAGAAAACGTCCGCCGGGTTCTTTTCTGATGATGCCGAGAAGCAGTCCCGACTTCTCCTCTTTTCCGACATGATATACTTCCTGTTCGATCTGCTCGACGGTAATATTTTCCGGCGACACAGAGAAACGTTCAGGCATATTCATGTATTCATAACAGAGTTCCAGCACGCGATGGGAAAGCGTCGCCGAAAAAAGCATGGACTGTCTCTTGTCGTAAGGCGCCATCCTTCTTAGCAGAAACCGCAGGTCGCTGATAAACCCCATATCGAACATCCGGTCGGCCTCATCGATCACCAGGAACTGCGTCTTCTTCAGGCTGTAGACCTTCTGTTTGAGGTAATCGATCAGCCGCCCGGGGGTACCGATGAGCATGTCGGCCCCTGCCGAGATCTCTTCGCGCTGCTTCACGTAGTCCATCCCGCCGAATACCGGTACGATCCTAAACCCCGCAGGGCCTCCCAGGAGTCTGGCCTCGGCATCTATCTGGACCACCAGTTCGCGAGTTGGAGCGATCACCAGGGCCCTCGGCGACGGGCCGGGACCGGGCCGGGACAATTCGAGCATGCGTGAAAATACCGCAATCAGAAAGGCCGCGGTCTTGCCGGTCCCGGTCTGTGCCTGGGCGGCAATATCCTTTCCCTTCAGGGCCTCGGGCAGTGTGAGAGCCTGCACGGGCGTGCATTTTTCAAAGCCGGCCGCACTTATCCCTTCAAGGACGGGGGGCGGAATAGACAGGTCTTCAAATCTCATGTCATTTCCATTTTTTATCTTTATTTCTTAACGCGGGGAAGCATCGGGGTCCCCGGCTGAATCTATTATACACCCTCCAGCCATGTTGAAAAAAATCCGCATGCCCCTCTCATTTCCTGATTAAGGAGCAATAGTAAGTCATTACGCATTCCCTCCGAAGGCCCTCATCCCTTTTTTTGACTTCCCATCCAATTCTGATAGACTTTGTTTATGGGGGATAAAGAGATTAAACCGGGCAAAGTTCTCATAGTGGAAGACGATGAGGACCTTAGTCTCCTTTGCAAAATAGAACTCGAAGAGGAAGGTTACAAGGTGCTGACTGCCCGAAATGCTGCCGATGGAACAACCCTGTTCGCTGATGAAAAACCGGACCTCGTGGTCCTCGATATCAAATTGCCCGACAAAGATGGCCTTCAACTTCTCGACGAGCTGAAATCGCTGAGACCGGAGATACCTGTGATCATGCATACTTCATTCGATTTCATGTATGACTTTGCAGCCGGCGCATCCGACGCGTACGTTGTGAAATCATCCGATATGACGAACCTCAAAAAGACGATCAGAAAATTGCTGAATGAAGGGCCTTCGGCCGGCGGAGTTGACGCATAACGCGGACCTGAACAGGTTCCCCTTCCCGGGGAAATAAGAGAATCCATGGACCCATATCATAACCTGGAAGATAAAGTTCAATCCAAAGCAGCATTTATTGATGCCGCCATGGTAAAGGAAATACCCTCTCTATTCGATCAGAGAAAATGGCTGGGGAGAATCATGTCCTGGGTGATGCAGGATGAGCGCTTCAAGGTCCGTCTCTTCCGGTTTATAGATGTCCTCCCTTCTTTGAAATCCGATGAGATGGTGCTGAGACTGCTGAATGAGTATTTTTCGGAGGAGCTCGACGCCCCGTTGATCATTAGACACGGTATAGAGCGCATTGCGAAAGGGACCGTACCAGCTTTCGCCGCCGCAAGGATAGCCCGGTCCGGTGTAGAGACCCTGGCGTCCCAGTTCATCGCCGGCAGAAATCCCGGGGATGCGCTGGCAGTAATTGAAGCGCTGATGAAAAAAAGCATTAGTTGCAGTATCGATCTCCTGGGCGAAGTCGTCTTAAGCGAACGTGAAGCCGGGGCATACGCCGCTAGGTATCTGGACCTGCTCGACACCGTCCATGACAAGCTCCTGATCCAGGAAGAGATCCGGGCGGCAGGACTAAATCCCGGTGCGGGAATTTCGCTTAAAATATCATCCTTTTATTCTCAACTCGATCCTGTCGACTGGGAGGGTTCCGTCGAAAAAACAAAAAACGCCCTGATCCCGATATTCGAAAAGGCCGCACGGAAGGGGATCGGGGTAACTCTGGATATGGAACATTACTTATTCAAGGATCTCACAATTGCCGTGTTCAAAAACGTCTTAGAAGAATTAAGGGACTTTCCCTTTGCGGGAATTACCCTCCAGACATATCTGAAAGGGTCCCGGGACGACCTCCTGGATCTTATCGGATGGGCCGGGGAAAAGAAAAAACGCATCACCATCCGGCTTGTAAAAGGGGCGTACTGGGACCATGAGATAATTGTTAATCGTCAGAAAGGCTGGCCGATACCTGTTTTTCAGCGTAAAGAAGATACAGACCGTAACTTCGAGGACCTCACGAGTCTGCTCTTGGAGAATGCCGGTATCGTCTATCCCGCCATCGCGACCCATAACCTGAGGTCCCTGAGCCACGCGGCCGCCGTCGCCGAATTATTGGGACTCGACAGTGAAGGGTTCGAATTCCAGTTTCTTAACGGAATGGCGGTGCCTCTGAGGAATGCCCTGCGTGGATTGGATTACCGGGTGACCGTGTATACGCCTGTCGGCGAGTTCATTCCCGGAATGGCCTACCTGATCAGAAGACTTTTGGAAAACACCGCCAACGAGTCTTTTCTGAGAAAGTCCCTCTTCGAAAAAAGATCGTTCGGGGAACTGATGCGATCGCCGGGACAAGTGGGTAACGGCCCCTCCAATGAAAAAACAGAAAAGGACTTCCCGTTCCGGAACGAACCGCCACTCGACTTCTCGAAGGCAGTAAACCGCGAGAAGATGAGATACGCCCTGGGGAAAGTGAAAAAAGAATTCGGCCGGAAATATTCTCTTTCCGTGGGAGGACGTGAGATCCGGACGGAAAGCGAGATGTTGTCCCTTAATCCCGCTGCGCCGGATCAGGTCGTCGGGAGGGTGTCCTCGGCATCGGAGAAAATCGCCGGTGAAGCGGTCTCCGAAGCGAGAAAGGCCTGGGCTACCTGGAGAATGACCTCGCCGGACCACAGGGCTATTATCCTACTGAGGGCAGCGCACGAGATCAGAAAAAAGAGACTCGAACTTGCGGCCCTGCAGGTATACGAAGTCGGAAAGACCTGGAGAGAAGCCGACGGCGATGTCTCGGAGGCTGTCGACTATTGCGAATATTATTCCCGTCAGATGAAGGAGTTGGGAACTGCAAGGAGACTCGGGGATTATCCCGGCGAAACTAATGAATACTTCTACGAGCCCAGAGGGGTCGGTGTCGTCATATCACCGTGGAACTTCCCGCTTGCCATCCCCATGGGTATGGTTTCGGCCGGCTTGGTCACCGGCAACTGCGTAATTTTCAAACCATCGGGACTCTCACCTGTCACGGGATGGAATCTCGTATCCGCTTTTCATTCCGCAGGTCTGCCTGAAGGGGTGCTGCAGTTCCTGCCCGGTCCTGGAGGCGAAGTAGGGGAATATCTTGTGTCTCATCCCGATATCGATTTTATCGCCTTCACGGGGTCTAAAGATGTCGGATTGAGGATCATCAGATTGGCGGGCGAGACAGTACCCGGCCAGCGGAATGTAAAGAAGGTAGTCGCCGAGATGGGTGGAAAGAATGCCGTCATCATTGACGACACGGCAGACCTCGATGAAGCGGTAAGAGGGGTCCTTGAATCTGCGCTCGGCTATCAGGGACAGAAGTGTTCGGCCTGTTCGCGGACCATCATCGTGGGTGGTATGTTCGGGGAGTTCGTCGACAGGCTAAAACAGGCGATGGAAAGCATATTGATCGGGCCGACCGAAGACCCGGCCAATTTTATGGGTCCTGTAATCGACAAGGCCGCTCTTGAGAAAATCATGAGGTATAAAGAAACAGGGAAGAAAGAAGGAAAGACGGTACTTATCAGGGAGGTACAGAGACAGGGATATTACGTCGGCCCTTCGATCTTCTCCGACATCGATCCCGGTTCTCCAGTCGCCCAGGACGAGATATTCGGCCCCATCCTGGTCGTAATGAGGGCTGAGGACATCGACAAAGCCCTCGAAATGGCAAACGGAACTCCTTATGCATTAACGGGCGGACTATATTCGAGAAGTCCCGCAAACATCAGGAAAGTGAAATCGGAGTTCAGGGCCGGCAACCTTTATATCAACAGACCGATCACGGGCGCCCTTGTGGGAAGACAACCCTTCGGCGGCTACGGCCTCTCCGGCGTCGGCTCCAAAGCCGGAGGCCCGGATTATCTGCTGCAGTTCATGAATCCGAAAAGCTCATCTGAAAATACCTCGCGCAAAGGATTCGCCCCCGGAGTCATGTGATCAGATTCTTTTCGGTCCTTGATTCGTTCATCTGAGTTCAATAGTAACCTCGGTAGATTCCATCTCTCCGGTCCAGACATCAATAAAACTGTTCGCTTTGGTATTTATATTATAAACCGAGGCCCTGGTAAAAAAATTACGGAACACAATCCTGATCCTATACTGCCCTTTTAAAAGGAACACCTTTGCAGCTTCCTCATCTTTTTCCCATCTTCCCCTTGCATTTTGAAAGAACCATCCTACATGAAAAGTTCCGGTCTCATTCGACGGGATTGTGAGAAGCGGAAAATTCCCGGGATCGAAATAATGAAAGTAACCATCGCGTAAAACGACATCGGCCCCATCAGGTCTCTTTATTATTAAAAGAATCTCTGATTTCTCATGGGAATCATTGAGGTGCCTGATTTCGCCTTCCACGTAGTCGGCCGGGAAGCAAATTGACGGGTGTGCAATCTTTATTGGCGTGGTGCTTTCATTCCTGATTGTAGCCGTAAAACCCACCGCCCCTCGTCGCACTTCCTCTAATTCGAATGTGGAAGAATACGGAACCAGCGATATGGATGCGCCGTGACTGGAATTCACCTCCGAGGCTGAACTGAATGTCTTACAACTCGTAGAATAAATTACCAGCAATAAAGAAATGAATATTACTCCTGCTTTCATTCTATACTTTTCTCCTGTTTTGTTTACAGCATGCCCTCTTAAATGATTTTGCCCGACTCATTGAGCGACAATTATCTCTCTCCTTGAACCAAACACGCAATCATCCTTTAAGGCACATATATAACGGAGTCTGAGTACCATAATGCCAAGCCCGTCGCCGCACTTCTTTCCTGAACCGTTTTACCGTCCCGTCGCCCACGGTTCTCTTGCAACTATAAAGGAGTTTAAAGCCCAGAAACGCCTCTCCCACGCATTTACCTCCATTAAGCCCTGTTTCCCTGCTAAAAACAGCATTCTAAGGCCATAAAAACAGCGCTTTCATCACTATTATCTTAATATTTCAAATAGTTGACTTGGTCCGACT
>JBECKU010000032.1:0-3957 GCA_040235385.1 Candidatus Sulfobium sp.
AGATACCGAATGTCGATGGTCCAATCCGGATAGCAAACCATGCTGTTGTTGCGGGTTCCTCCTGGACTATCGAAAGTCCTCCACGAAGAAATTTCTCTACTTCATCCTCTTTTCCGGGTTTTGCTTCCATCCTGACCATCAGGGCTACTTTAACCATATTTACCTCCTTTCCCAAACGCATTTGCTGCGCAGACAGGCCGAAATACGGCCTGCCTCAGAACCTAACCCTTTAAACAAATGTTATCAGGAAAAACAGCTTTCGACTACGGATCAGAGTGATGAAAACCCTCGGGTCGATTCTGCGACGGCTTTCGACCCTGAGTGGCCGGCATGCAGTCTTGACAACCCTTCAGAAACTGCTATAGTCGTATCAAGGGCCGTGCGGCCTTAAGGATCTACAGGATGCTTGCATCCGGAGAAGGAGAACTGAAATGAAAAACGAAACGAAGCTTCTTGTAGTTATGGCGTTTGTACTGATATTGGGGACGGTTCTGTTTTCGGGATGTGCGACCATGACAGGGGAAACCGCGGGGGAGATCATCGACGACAATACGATCACCGCTGAAGCGAACGCGATAATAGTCAAAGACCCGCAGGCGCATTATCTCAAGATCGACGTGGAAACAACACAGGGGAATGTTGTGCTTACTGGATTCGTGGACAGCATGGAGACTGAGAAAAGACTCGCAGACAAGATCGGAAACCTCAGGGGAGTCAAGTCGGTCAAAAGCCTCTTAAAAGTGGAAGAAAAAAAGTAGGAACCGTATCTCACATTCTTCCGCGAAAATAAATCGACAGCTCCCGGAAAGGCATCCATTGAAAACTGCACTTTCCGGGAGCGTAATATGAGAAAGAAGCTCAGATCGGACGCTGAACTTCACGTCCGATACAAAAACACCGATAGTGAGAAGGACTCTTTACTCAATAAGTAGTATCTTTACCCCCCTTTTAACTTTTTATTGTATTGCCTCCCTTGTGCTCAGTTGCGGCTGTGCAACCCTGCCGGATGCCAGGTCCACGATCGGGGCCATTAGCGATGAAGAGGGACCCCCTGCAATTTCCGGCCCCCGGGGTCGGGTATCCCCGGCCGAAAGTAAGAGGATCATCAACAAGCTAAAGCAGCAGGTCAGTTCCACGAACATCCTGCATCGGCATATCTCCGTCATGGAACTTCTAAGCCCAAGTCCACTGGTAAAAGGGAACAAGGCGACGCTTCTCATAGACGGGGAACGCACTTATGAGGCCATGTTCAGGGCCATTGCAAACGCCAGGGACCACATTAATTTCGAAACATTCATCTTTGCCGATGACAGAATCGGACGTAAGCTTTCTGACCTTTTTCTGCTTAAACAGTCGGAGGGAGTCCAAGTAAATGTCATTTACGACAGTGTCGGCAGCATCGGTACTCCTTCCTCATTCTTTCAGCGTCTGCGCGACGCAGGAATCATGGTACTTGAATTCAACCCGATCAATCCTTTAAAGGCTGAAAAGAAATGGCGGATAACGCGCCGTGACCACCGCAAGATTCTCGTTGTAGACGGTAGGCTTGCGATAACTGGAGGGGTCAACATCAGTCAGGTCTATTCAGGGGAACTTTCGGGCAGGGAGGACGACGAAAAAGGGAAAGAGGTCTGGCGGGACACCGATGTACAGATAGAAGGTCCTGTTGTAGCCGAGTTTCAGAAACTCTTCCTCGATACCTGGAAGCGGCAGGAAGGTCCTGAACTTCCGAGAAGAGATTATTTCCCTTCGCCGGCCACTCAAGGAGATGACCTGATCAGAGTCGTCGGCAATACGCCTGGAGATGCCAACAGAACGACATATTTCATGTATATTTCGGCTTTTACTTTTGCGGACAATTCGATATACCTGACAAATGCCTATTTTGTACCCGACAAGCAGACGATAGAAACTCTCACAAATGCCGCCGGGAGAGGGGTGGATGTCAAGATCATCCTGCCGGGCAAAAGTGACGAAGCAATGGCCTTTTACTCCGGGCGATACTATTATTCAAGGCTGCTGAAGGCCGGGGTGAAAATTTACGAGCAGAAGCAAACGGTCCTCCACGCCAAGACGGCGGTAATAGACGGGGTATGGTCCACAGTAGGGTCAACGAATATGGACTACTGGAGTTTCGCCGCTAATGATGAGGTGAATGCCGTAATCCTGGGCCGTGATTTCGCGGTCGAGATGGAGAATATGTTCGGGAGGGATCTTACAGAATCCAGACAGGTAAATCTCGAAGAATGGGAAAAGCGGCCTCTCTATCCCCGTCTAAGAGAATGGTTCGCACATCTTTTCAGCCATTGGCTGTGACAAGTCGCCGGTAATAAGACTTGCCGGACGAGTCCTGCAAAACCTCTTACTCAACCTGATATAATAGTTGATGCTTATCCTGGGCATCGATACATCCTGTGATGACACCTCCGCCTCCGTAGTAAAGGACGGTTCAAAAATTCTGTCTAATGTCATCTCAAACCAGTCGGAAATACATATGAAATATGGCGGTATCGTGCCTGAACTCGCTTCGCGAAGGCACATAGAGATGATCATCCCGGTCATCGGTGAGGCGCTGAATAAAGCTGCATGTTCGCTGGGCGACCTTAACGCCGTAGCGGTATGCCATGGTCCGGGCCTCATAGGATCTCTCCTCGTCGGCTGTTCTTTCGCAAAGGCGGTCTGCTACTCCAGGAAGATGCCGCTCATTCCGGTAAACCATCTCGAAGGGCATGTCCTCTCCTCCTTTCTCGAAGAACCCTGTCCCGAATTCCCTTTCCTTTCCCTCATCGTCTCAGGAGGGCACACAAGCCTTTTCGTTGTGGAAGACTACGGTAAATACAACGAGATCGGCAGGACACGTGACGATGCGGCGGGAGAAGCGTTCGACAAGATATCGAAACTGCTGGGACTGGGGTATCCCGGCGGTCCGGCCATAGACAGTCGGGCGGAGCAAGGCGATCCCAAAGCGATCGGATTCCCAAGGGCTTATCTTCCGGAATCCTTCGATTTCAGTTTCAGCGGGCTGAAAACCGCAGTGCTCAATTTTCTCAGGACAAGATCCGGCACTAATGCGGACGATCAGATTAAACCGGATCTCATAAACGATATTGCAGCATCTTTCCAGGCCGCGGTCGTAGATGTACTGGTGAGAAAGACGGAGTGGGCAATAAAAAAGAAAAGGATCAGGCGGGTGAGTATTTCGGGTGGAGTGTCCGTTAACAGTGAATTGAGAAAAAGGATGATGGAAATGGGAAAAGAAAGGGATGTGGAAATCTTCATCCCCTCCCCTGTGCTATGCACCGACAACGCCGCGATGATAGCGGCTGCCGCCCATCACCATTACCTTAAAAAGAATTTCGCGGGACTCGATCTCAACCCGAGAGCGTACCTCCCACTATAATCGTCGTACTTTATCACGAGTACATCAAAGACGACAAATTCCTTTTTACTCGCTCCGGGATGAGCGGGGCTGCCCTCTTTCGGGCAGGAGGTATTTCCTGAGCGTCTCCATCGTCTCGTCGCTCAGACCGAGGACATCCGCTCTCCGCTCTCCTTCCAGGGCGGCAATCACTTTTTTGACCTGTGTCCTCCACCCATATGTGTCCGCAAATCCCTGCACCGCGGCCTCCGCATATACCATGGCTGTCTTTATGTCTTCCGCCCCTTCCTGATTCTTTCCCATGTTGATATTCGCAACTCCACGGGCAAAGATCGCCGACCGGTAGTCGGGTTTCAGTTTAATTGCCTTGTCAAGATCGGATATCGCCTTCTCAAAGCTTTCCTTTATGATGTAGGCCACGCCCCGATAATAATAGCCGTTTGCCTTTTCTCTGTCGGCATCGATGGCGCGGGACAAATCCTCTATCGCCTCGTCTATTTCGTTCATCTTGAGATATGCAACACCCCGGCTAAGATAGATGATACCCGGATCGTGTCCCGCCTCAAGGGCCTCTGTAA
>JBECKU010000157.1:0-6356 GCA_040235385.1 Candidatus Sulfobium sp.
AGCGGAGAGAGCCGATATAGCGCCTTTATTTCTCCTTACGTTCAGAGCTGGAGTTTACCTCTCTTAACCCAAAAATGCAGATATTGATCAGTAATTTCTTTAACTCGATAGTGCATCGAGATTATCCTTCATTGCAAGGGGGATAAATATATGCACACTTACATTCTATCCAGGTCGGCTAAGGTATCGAAAAAGAAATTTTTTCACAACATCTGCATTTTTCTATCCCACTTTTTTTGGTTAATACCTTGAATGAAACCGATAGAGATAGGTAGTGTCCGGATAACGTCTCCGTGCCTGCTCGCTCCGATGGCGGGTGTCACCGATCTGCCTTTTCGCCTAATCAACCGGTCCTTCGGCTGCGGCTTTGCATTTGCCGAAATGATCAGCGCACGCGCCCTTGTCTATACCAATGCCAGGACGCTGAGGATGCTCTCTTCCGGACGGGAGGACCGTCCCGTCGGCGTCCAGTTGCTGGGGGACGAGATTGAAATCATTTTGAAGGCACTCGAGATACTGCGGGGACGCGGGATCGATATTATCGATTTCAATGCAGCATGTCCTGTGAGTAAGGTTACTCGCAGGGGGGAAGGGGCGGGGCTGCTGAAAGAGCCGGAGAGGTTAAAGGAAATCCTGAAGGCCATCGTGAAGCACTCCGATGTCCCTGTTACGGTAAAGATCCGCGCGGGGTGGGACGAGACGTCCCTGAATGCGAAGGAAATAGCGCTCCGCGCACGGGATGCCGGCATAAAAGGATTGTTCATCCACGGCAGGACGAGGGTCCAGGGCTATAGCGGAAGGGTGGATTACCGGATAATCCGGGAAGTGAAGGATTCGCTCGGCATACCTGTTATCGCGAGCGGGGACGCTCTTTCCCCGGAGCTTATAAAGAAGATGTTCGATGAGACCGGATGTGACGGGGTGGCCGTGGCCAGGGGCGCTCTGGGTAATCCCTGGATATTTCGGGAGGTTCCGGAATTTCTGGAGAGCGGCGTAAAACCTGTGAGACCCTGTCTCGCGGAGATCGTCTCTACGATGAAAAGACATCTGCATTTATGCTGCGAGTTTTATGGAGACTATCCGGGCACGCTTGTATTCAGGAAGTTTTTCGGGTGGTATGTCAAGGGAATTCCTGATGCAAAACCCCTAAAGGAACGGGCCTTCTCCGCCGGGACGGAAGAAGAGATGCTGACTATAATTGATGAGATTACCATACGGAAGGATTGAATAAACCCTGATAACACATGAGGAAGAGCGGACACGCTGCAAAAAATCCATAAAATCGGCATGAATTTATCATGATTCTCGTGTCCGCAGGCATAACCCTTACTGATATAGAGTGGCTGGCTGGCCACCTATAGGGACTTGCGGAGCCTCTGGTTATGGATCTTTTTCAGCATGCCCGCCTTCTCTTTTTTCAGATTTCCTTGCAACTTTGTCGTCGAGCCGGACTGTTTTACAGTGATGCAGTCATATGTTCCTGTGGTCCATTTTATGTTATTATTGATACCTTATGGAACAGCGATTGCAAAAAATTATTGCGGATATGGGCATAACATCACGGCGTAAGGCAGAAGAGATGATCGGAGAGGGCCGGGTAACGGTCAACGGAAAGCCCGCAGTTATAGGGATGAAAGCGGACCTGCTCAGAGACCACATCAAGCTCGACGGGAAATTGCTCGTTTCACCGGAAAAGAAAGTCTATTACATTTTCAATAAGCCGAGAGGTGTGGTAACGTCGCTTAGTGACCCCGAAGGAAGACCGACAGTAAATGATTTTTTGAGGGGCATAAGGCAGCGCGTCTTTCCTGTCGGTCGTCTCGATTACGATTCCGAAGGTCTGCTCCTTCTCACAAATGACGGGGAATTCACGCATGCGGTCCTTCATCCGTCGAAGAAGGTGCCGAAGACCTACCTCGTCAAGATAAAAGGTGTCCTCGAAGATGAAGATATTGTCAAGCTGAGGACCGGCATCAGGCTCGACCGTTCAGTGACGGCGCCGGCCAAAGTGAAGCGGCTGAAAAAAACCGAGAATAATTCCTGGATCGAGATGACGATATATGAGGGCAAGAAGAGGCAGATAAGAAGGATGCTCGAGCGGGTCGGACATCCCGTCATCAGACTGATCAGGGTCAGGATTAACGGTCTCGAGATGGGTTCACTGCAGCCGGGTTCCTACAGGCGGATTGCGCCGGCAGAGATGAAAAAGATAGAGGAGGAAGTTTTTTCGTGAGGAGGCTCTATGATTCGTGATAAATTTTGCGGGAGGATCACGGATTCCGATCTCGGTTCCGTTCTTTCCCTCGCCGGATGGGTCTTCAGGAGGAGGGACCACGGAGGGCTCATCTTTATAGATCTGCGAGACAGGAGCGGTATTTGCCAGATTGTGTTCAGCCCCGATGTCGCCGCTGACGTTCACGAACGCGCCCATGACCTGAGGGCCGAGTACGTGATATCGGTCTCGGGGGAGATAAGGAAAAGACCGGCCGGTACGGAAAACCCGGCGGTCCCCACGGGGATGGTAGAGATGTACGTCCGGGAGATGGAGGTCCTGAATCCCGCTGCTCCGCTCCCTTATAGTATGGAAGAGGCCGCTGATGCGGGGGACGCGCTCAAGCTTAGATACAGATATCTCGATCTTAGAAGACCGGAGATGCAGAAGAACCTTGTGCTCAGACACCGCGCCGCCAAGAAGGTGAGGGACTACCTCGACAGTGAAGGATTTATCGAGATAGAGACGCCGATGCTCACCAAATCCACTCCTGAAGGCGCGAGGGATTATCTTGTTCCCAGCCGTCTAAATCCCGGCCATTTTTACGCTCTTCCCCAGTCCCCCCAACTCTTTAAACAGATCCTGATGGTAGCCGGTTTTGAGAAATATTTCCAGATAGTCAAATGTTTCCGGGACGAAGATCTCCGTGCGGACCGTCAGCCCGAGTTCACCAAGGTGGATCTCGAGATGTCCTTCGCCGACAGGGAAGATATGTTGTCCCTGATGGAAGGACTTATGAAATCTCTATTTCAGGATGTTCTGGATATCCGGGTTGAAGTTCCTTTTCCCAGACTCTCCTTCCGGGAGTCTATGGACAGGTTCGGCAATGACAAGCCCGACCTGCGCTTCGGGCTGGAATTGAAGGACATGGCCGATCTCGCCGGTGAGGGGACCTTCAAGGTTTTTCTCGACGCCCTGCGGAGCGGGGGACTGGTGAAGGCCATAAACGGCAAAGGCATGGCCTCCCTGTCGAGAAAAGAAATCGACCTGCTTACCGCGGAAGCCCAATCATTCGGTGCAAAAGGACTTGCATGGATAAAAGTCAAAAACGGTTTTGAGTCTCCGATTGCCAAGTTTTTCCCTGAAGGCGTACTGAAAGCGATGGCAGGGCGGCTGGATGCGGAAGAGGGTGACATGATGCTCTTCGTAGCGGACAAGCCCCGGGTGGTTTACGATGTTTTGAGCAGGATGAGGCTCGAAATAGGGCGGAAGCTGGATCTTATCAGGCCGGGCTTCAAGTTCGCATGGATCATTGATTTCCCCCTTCTGGAATGGGACGAAGAAGAAGGCAGATTTGCGGCTATGCACCATCCTTTCACTTCACCGGCGGACGAAGACATTCAGAAGATGCTGAAGGGGGCGAACGACAGGGATGTGCTCTCCTCCTTGAAAGCAAAGGCCTATGATATTGTCCTGAACGGTTATGAAATAGGAGGGGGGAGCATGCGTATCCACAGGCAGGAAGTACAGAAGAAGATGTTCGAGATATTAAGTATCTCCGATGAGGATGCCAGGATGAAATTCGGGTTTCTTCTCGATGCCCTTCAGTATGGGGCCCCCCCGCACGGCGGGATCGCGCTCGGTCTCGACAGGCTTGTAATGCTTATGGCAGGGGCCGCCTCGATCAGGGATGTAATCGCTTTTCCGAAAACCCAGAAGGCCTTTTGCATGATGTCCGGCGCCCCGTCTGTCGTAGAGACGAAACAGCTCAGAGAGCTTCATATAAGGACGGATGTGCCGGTGGATGAAAAAGCGGCCGGTCCGGTATGCGACGGCCTGTAAGAAATTATTGGCCCGATTCCGGGGGCATCAAAGACTGTGCCTCCCGTGGATTTTTTTAGACCGGCGTAAGAACACCCTGAGACATCCTGATCTGCTTTTTTGCCTGTGCCGCGATTTCCTTGTTATGGGTTACAATGAGAAAGGTCACCTTTTTTTCGCTGTTCATCCTCTGAAAAAGGCCGAGGATCTCCTTCTCTGTTTCTTCGTCAAGATCACCCGTAGGCTCATCGGCAAGGACTATTTCCGGATTATTTATGAAAGCCCTTGCAATAGCGATCCTGCGTTGCTGCCCTCCTGAAAGATGAGAGGGCAGAGAATTTATCTTGTCTTCGAGGCCGATATGTTTGAGGAGTTCCCTTGCCGACTCTTCGGTTTCCTTCTTGTAACTGCCGAACGCCGTCGGAAGCATAATATTCTCGAGGGCGGTGAGCGTCGGTATGAGACTCGAAAACTGGTAGATGAAACCCATCTTCCTGTTTCTGAACTCCGAGAGGCTCTTGTCACCCATGGACCATATGTCGACGTTATCGATTCGGACATGCCCCGAGTTGGGTTTGGTGAGTCCGCCGATAAGACTGAGGAAAGTAGTTTTGCCGCTGCCGGAATGCCCGATGATTGAGACCATCTCTCCTTTGTCAACACTCAAAGAGGCGTTATCCACTGCTTTAAGGACTTGTCCGTCAATCGAATAAGTCTTCAAAAGGTCCTTTGCATCTATCACATATCCTCCGATCTACTCGTCTTTTTCAGGAAGAACTTCTTATTTCTTTCAACAGGGCTTCAGCGGCGCCTTCGTCAAATTCCTTGAGCAGCGTGTATTGTTTCATGGCCTCTTCCCTGTTCCCTTTTTTCATATAAGTGACACCGAGGTTAAACCTTGCAGAAGAATATTGCGGCCTGAGTTCGATCGCCTTATTCAGCGCGGATATCTCTTCGTCATATTTGCCCAGTTTTCCATATGCAACTCCCATGTTATTGTACGGGACCGCATAGTCCGGCATATACTTTACCGCGTTTTTAAAAGCTTCCACCGCCTCGGCGGGCTGGTCGCTGCGACTGTATGCCGTTCCGAGCTTGAGATATGCATATCCCATCTCTGGTCTGAGTTCGACGACTTTTTTATAGGTCTCTATCGCCTGTGCATACTGGGCGTTTCTTTCGTATAAATCGGCCAGATGCATGAGCGCATCGACATCATTGGGATTTGCATCCACTTCCCTTTTCACTTTATCGAAGACGGTATCTGCAGTATACGGGTTGAAGACTTCTTTGCTTTCGCTCTCCCGGGGCTCCTCTGCCTTCTTGCATGACGTAAGCGAAGGCACGAGGACCACGAGTGCGGCGAAGAGAAATAATTCTGTCAGTGCATTTTTTTTCATTCTATTCCCCCTTTCTTATCGCTTCGTAAGGCTCCATCTTGCTGGCGAACGCCGCGGGCAATACGGACGCCATAAGCCCGGTCACCATCGCGAACAGGACCGCGCCGGAGATCAGCTCCGCAAGATCGGATACAGAAGGCAGCAGGTAAGGAAGTTTTAAACTGTTTAGGATAACGTCCTTGAATCCCAGAAGGAGTGAAGAACCTACAGCAATACCCACAATGCCGCCGGCGAAAGAGATGATGACCGCTTCGGCTATGATCAGTCCGAAGACATGCCCTTTATTTGCCCCCATGGCCCGAAGAAGACCGAGTTCTCTTTGTCTTTCATTAACGATCATGTAAAAGGCAAAACCTATCATAAGGAGGGCCAGCACCCATAACACCGCGCTTATCGCGACTATTCCCTTCAGTAAGCCGCTCAATTGCCTTCTTACCGTATTAATGACCTCGTCGGATGCGATGGCCTTGACCCCGTCGATGTCGTGTTCTATTTTTATAGAGACCCTGTCGGGCGTGTAGTCTTCCTGCACCTGGACCAGGACGGCTGAGATGCTGTTTTTGTCGATATGGATAGGCTGCATGGACCTGGTCTCTGAATTTTTCGCCATACGGTATGCAGCGTCCATGGTCATGAAGACGCCCTGATCAAAGAATTTCATTCCGGTGGGTTCCATAGTCCCCTCTACAGTAAAAGCCGTTCCGAAAAAAGGGATCGTATCACCGGTGATGAGAGGAAGGTTTCTGCCGACGATCACTTCGTCGTCGACGAGGGGTCTCTTAAGATTATTTTCGAGCCACGGGGTAATCGTAAAATCGCTCTTTGGATCGAAGGCCACGAGAAATGCTTCTACGTTATAACAGCACGTGAAAGAAGCCGGTTTGATAAACAACTGGGGAGACGCCTTTTTTACGCCATCGACG
>JBECKU010000229.1:0-6219 GCA_040235385.1 Candidatus Sulfobium sp.
ATGCAGTTCTGGGACAGATATGGAGTGGGCTATGATTATTATAATCTCCCCTAACCCCTCTTTGCCTCGCCCCAGGCGAGTTCGCTCTCCGCGGCGAGAGACAAAGAGGGGAAATAGTACAATGACCCACACCCTTAGACGAGGACTCTGGAATAAGCATGGTGAAGATGGGTCTGCATGATTATTTTAAGCCTGTTTCAACCTGGTCCGTCGAAAAGGTCAGGGAATTAGTGGCCGAACGGGACCCCGGGGAATATGTTCTTGTGGATGTCCGTCAGCCTAAAGAATACGAACGGGGACACATTCCCGGGGCCCGGCTGATCCCCCTGTCCGAACTGGAAGACCGTATGGATGAGCTCGAACGGGGAAAGCCGGTGATAACTTATTGAGGGTCGGGAATGCGCAGCCGTGCGGCTGCGCAGACACTGGGCAACGCGGGGTTCTCCGACGTCCATAGTCTGGAGGGCGGCATGAAGGCCTGGGACGGTCTTGTTGCCGAAGGCATACCCGAGGCCGGGATGGCATATTTTTTGGGGGCGGAAAGGCCGGAAGAACTCATCGGCCTCTCCTGGCTTCTCGAGGATGGTTCGGGCATCTTCTATTCAGAGCTTGCGAAAGTCTTTCCCGAAGTAGAGAGACAGGTCTTCGAGATGCTGGAGCAGGCCGAAGGGAGACATAAGGATTCTCTGTTTGGTCTATACCAAGATATCTTCGGCAAGGTCCCTGATGAACATTTTCCGGGCTCCGTTCTCAGGGATATGCCCCGGGAACGTGTCATGGAGGGCGGGATGTCCGTGGCAGAAGCCCTTCAGTGGACAAGGGATAAAGACTTTTCCGATGTGCTCGAGCTCTGCCTCTCTCTCGAAACTAACTCATATGACCTCTATATCAAGATGCGGAGGGTGGTCGATGACGAGCGCGCAATCAGGGTCTTCAGCTCGCTGGCGGAAGAGGAGAAGCAGCATCTGAAGAGGCTCACCGCTATTCTCGATGAGAGACTTTCAGTCTGATCGGCAGATCTTTGCCTGCAGGTCACTGTATGCTGCATAATAAGGTTACGTAATGAGACCGAATATGTTTTCTCATGCAATGATTCATTATCTGTCGTGGAAATGCCGCTTCAGGGATTTCCTCGAAGGGAAGGGCCAGATCGCTGAGGTGGAGGTGGTTTCACATAAGGACTGCGATCTGGGCAGATGGCTCTATTCGGAGGGATTGGCCGAGTACGCCGCTCTCCCTGCGATGCACGATCTCGAGCGTGCCCACGCCGAACTCCACCTGACCGCAAAAAAGATTTTCGATTTGAAGAAATCCGGCAAAGACCTCGCCGCGCGACAGGAATTCCTTACACTTGAAGTAAACTGCATGAAGGTCTTTATCCTGCTTACCGAGTTGGCGGCGAAGATCGGCTGATCGGCGCGTTGAAGTTCCGGGGCGCTGCCCCGGACCCCGGATACTTTTGTTGACGCCCAAGCAAAGTATCCAAAAGAAGGGCGCCCCGACGAAAATTGCACCCTGCGGGCCGGTCTGCTCGGTCAGGTGCGCTGAATTTTGGGAACTCGCTCCGCTCAGACAGCCCAAAATCCTTAACGCTCTCCCTCGGTCGCAGACCTGAAATTTTCGAAGGGGAAATCCTGGGAAGAATAATACGCGAAAGACAATGCCGCAATGGATAGCTGATTTACAGAAAACGCCCCGTTCCGAGATGTCTCGACTTTCCTGTCCCTCCCGCGAAAGCGGATCTCGTGAAGAGCTGTATGACTCGACTTAGGTTCGCATTACTCGAAAAGGGGAGGATTACATAGCCCTAACCTGTTGTAGTGAGTCATAAGTCTCTTGTCACTGCGAGGAGAGAATCGACGAAGCAATCACAGCAATGAAAAATGAGATTGCTTCGCTTCGCTCGCAATGACGAGTGTAAAAAAGCAATAGACGCACTACATTAGGATTTAGAGCGCCTTGTTATTTTGAAATCGATATCTTCGATCTTCAAAGTTGCCGAGTATTGAGCGAGTTCGAGCCGTATCTGCGATTGGTACCAGACGCCGTTGCTCACTGCGGGCTCCTCATAATAAATGGCGAGCATCTTCCCGTTTTTGAAATAGATATTCTGTAGTTTTGGGAGGAAGGTGTCTTTGTCGATCCATACCTCGCGGGAATGATTCTGAATAAGGAAGTCGCCGTCTGCTTCACCGAGCGTGGAGCCTTCCGCGTCCCACCAGAAGAGACAATTTTTCAGGCCCCCGGTGAGGATCAATATTTTGTTCCTGTCGAGGCTCGGGTTGCTCTTTATTCTACCGTTCTTCGATATCAGCTCCAGTGTGAGAAAGCCGAGCGAATAAACCCTCAGGCTAAGGTCTCCCGAGCTTGTCATGTCCAGAGCGGCATCCCCTTTTATCTCCGAACCCTCCTTCTCGAAGACTATCGAGAAAGTGGCATCGAGAGAAGAGATCCGGTTAAGATCGGCGAGGACCTCGGGAAAAGTCCTTCCCTCGTACGAAGGCATTACGATCATCTTCGGGGCGCATGCGACGGCCACAAAAATAAGGCTAAACAAGCATAGTCGCGATACAGTCTTCAATATTCCTCACTCCTATGATGTCAAGACCCTGGCTGTCCCTTATTTTATCGGCATTTCCGGCGGGTATGGCGGCCCTTTCAAACCCTATTTTCGATGCCTCCTTGAGACGGGCTTCGGCCTGAGCGACCGCCCGTATCTCCCCGGAGAGACCGACCTCGCCGAAAAAGAAGGTCCTGGGGTCGATCACGATGTCCCTGAAGGATGAAGACATGGTCATGATGATCCCGAGGTCGACAGCCGGCTCCACGATCTTCAGGCCTCCGACCACGTTGACAAAGATGTCCATCCCTCCCAGGTGAATGCCCGTCCTTTTTTCGAGCACCGCCACGAGAAGATTCACCCGGTTGAAATCGACCCCTATCGAAGTCCTTCTCGGCATTCCGAAATTTGTCTGGGAAACGAGCGCCTGAATCTCAACCATAAGAGGCCTCGTCCCCTCGATACTCGCCACGACCGTCGATCCGGAGACGTTGCCGGGCCGCTCCGAAAGGAAGAGCTCCGAGGGATTTTCGACCTCTCTCAGCCCGGCGTCTGACATCTCGAATATTCCTATCTCGTTTGTGGAGCCGAAGCGGTTCTTTATCGTCCGGAGGATCCTGTATGAGTGACCCCTGTCGCCCTCGAAATAGAGAACGGTATCGACGATATGCTCCAGGACGCGCGGGCCGGCTATCGTGCCTTCCTTTGTTACGTGTCCTATGATGAAGACAGGTATGTTCGATCTCTTGGCGAAGGTCATCAGCTTGGCAGCGCACTCCCTCACCTGACCTACCGAGCCCGGCGCGGAAAGAAGGTCCTGCGTATAGACCGTCTGGATCGAATCTACAGCCACCGCGCCGGGCAGGATCTTTTCGGCGGTGTCCAGGATTCCTTCCAGTGATGTCTCCGGCAGGAGGATGATGCTGCCCGACGTGGCCGAGAGCCTGTCCGCCCTCATCTTTATCTGGCGCGGCGATTCCTCGCCCGAGATATAGAGGAGTTTTTCCGCCTTTACCGCCATCCCCGCGAATGCCTGAAGGATGAGGGTCGATTTACCGATCCCCGGGTCTCCGCCCACGAGTATGACAGATCCTGGGACGATCCCCCCGCCGAGCACCCTGTCCAGCTCTGTCAAACCCGTCGGTGTCCTGGTTTCCGAGACGTCGCCGATCGATTCCAGGGCCACGGCTTCGGCCTTCCCCGGTTTTTGAGACGCAGAGGAATGCCGGCTTTTTGCGAATGTCTTTTCTTCGACGAAACTGTTCCAGCTTTCACAGTCCGGACATTTGCCGAGCCACTTCGGACTCGAATATCCGCAAGACTGGCATGCATATAAGGTCTTTATCCTGGACATATTAATATACTTCTCCGATATTTCCGTCATCGGCCGAGGGGTTTCCCGGTGCAGGTGTATTGTAAACTTTCGGAAAGTCGTGTTTCCATAAAATAAATCCGGCCGCTGCGCAACTCACAAGAAGCATTCCCGCAATGATACTTTTCTTATCATGTAGACCGAGGCGAGGTTTGACAAGAATCATGCTCTCTGATATCGTAAGGATGGTTTCGGAAGGAGTTCCCGCAAAATTGAACGAGAGATGAAATGGAGATGACGGCATGAATATCGGCATAATAGGTTCGGGGAAGATGGGAAGCGGTCTCGGCAGGATATGGGCCGCGAAAGGGCACAGTGTTTTCTTCAGTTTTTCGAGAAGCAGTGAAAAACTCGAAAAACTTGCCGCCTCGGTCCCCAATGCCGGGAGCGGCACCCCCGCCGAAGCGGTCGAAGCGAGCGAGATCATACTCTTTTCATTTCCCTGGAGTTCCACGAAAGACGCACTGAATGCCGCCGGTCCGATAGACGGGAAGATAGTCATCGACTGTACGAACCCCCTGACGCAGGACTATAGCGCACTCGCGGTCGGGTGCACTACCTCCGGAGGGGAAGAGATCGCAAAAATGGTCCCGCAAGCCAGTGTGGTCAAGGCCTTTAATACAGTGTTCGCCGAGGTGTATCATACTCCGTCCAGGCTTTATGGGTCACGGCGGGCAACGATGTTTTACTGCGGGGACGATCCGGAGGCGAAGACCGGAGTATCGAAGCTGATCCAGCAGGTCGGGTTCGAGCCGATCGACGCAGGGCCTCTTTCCAGCGCCAGGCATCTCGAGCCGGTGGCTATGCTTATGATGCAACTCGGATACGGACAGAACATGGGGACCAACATCGCCCTCAATCTGATCAGGCGTTAGCTCCCGGCGGAAGACCATATTTACCGGGCTTTCTTGACCGGTTCTGCACTCCCTACTTTGCTGTTTTCGGCGCGGGCTGCGGGGTTGCCCTGGTTGCCTTTCCTTGAAGCACTCCCGAGCCATCGAAACGGAGGGGGTCTATGCAGATTATCCTGTTCCATCCCTTTGTATTATCCTTCTGCTGGTGGTAGACCATCCATAATTTCCCCGTCTGATCATGGGTGACACTGGCGTGTCCCGGTCCGAGAACGCCGTTTCCCGAATGGATAATCGGGTTATTTTCATATTTGGTGAATGGTCCGGAAGGATGTTCTGCCGTAGCATACCCGATGGCGTAATGCACCGAGTCCGCACTTCCTCCGGAGTAGAGGAGGTAGTAGACACCCAGGTGTTTGAGCATCCAGGGCGCCTCGATTACGGGCACATCTTTCATTTCCCACTCTTCCGAAGGAGAGACGAGCTGTACGGCTCCGTCCTTTTTCCTGAGGGGGGACGCCATGGGCTGGACAAATATCGCAAACTCCGGATACCGGGCATAATAAAGAAAATATGCACCGTCGTCATCTCTGAACATGTGCGCGTCTATAGCATTCGTGATGAGAATGCCCCGGTCCTTAAATACGCCATCTGGACGGTCTGATACCGCGACCCCTATACATCCGTTGACCGTGTAATACAGGTAGAACATCCCGTCATCGGGGTTGAAGAAGACATCAGGTGCCCAGGCTCCGGGCTCGCCGGATTGAAATACTTCAGGACCTTTGGTCCAGTGGACGAGGTCGTCGGAGAGGTAGACAGAGTAGCTGCAGTTGTCCCCGGTCGGGTACAGGTAGTACTTCCCTCTGTAAAAAATGACATCAGGATCGCCTATGCCGAGCGTGCCGGTGTACCGCGCCGGGTTCGATCTTTCAATTGAATATGTCTCAACGAGCACCGGATTGGAATAGGTCTTCTCCGGTTCCGGATGCAACGCCGCAAATAGCAGGAGGACAGGCGTTAACAAGAAGGCGATCTTCATGATCCTGGACACTCTCTATTATAACTCGTAGGCCTGCGCGGGAGCGTTCTCAATCGGGTGCCTTTACAAATCATGGATACGGATTGCGACTTCGGTGCAACCTGCTGTCGCCGAAAAGAGATAAAAATGGACATAACCTCCGGTTGGTCCGTATAATTGATCTTAAAGTAATGAAGGAGCAGGAACGATGATATTTTTTGCACGTGATATTTTTATATATGTAAAGGACACGGTAAGAAAGTGCAAGTCGGGGTTATCGATGAGGCGGCTGTCAGTGCCCATTATGGTGACCGTCGGCATTCTTATAATTTTTGCTTTGGGTTCATGTCAGAGAACTCAAACCTCCGACACAAGAAACTCAGGCGACGGCCCGGTGAGCGCCGGGAGTTCCCGG
>JBECKU010000382.1:0-2325 GCA_040235385.1 Candidatus Sulfobium sp.
ACGCTGCGCAGCGGCCGCCCAAAGCCCGGAACGCCGCGGTGCGTCTTCAGTTCCCGGGCCACAACATCGCCCAGCGCTGCGCCGCTTTCGCGCGCCGCCAGCGCGCGCTGCAGAAAATCGAATGCACCGATCATCGGCCGCTGGCCGTATATCGTGGCGTCGGTCACCGCAATCGCCGCGCCCAGCGACAGGCCGGGCGTGCTGCGCGCGCTGCCGCCCAGGGCCGCGACGCGGTTGTTCCAGATGCGCGGTTCGGGGTAACTGGCGGAGATTTTCCACAGACCCTGAAACAGCTCCAGCTGGGCGGGGCTGAAGCGGCGGCCGGTGATGCCGTACATCAGCAGGTCCATCCAGCTCAGGTCTTCCAGTGCGTTCAGCAGGTCGTGCCCGCGGAACGTGACCGTGCCGTCGGCCACCGACACGACGCCCAGTCCGGTCGGCCAGTGGTCCTCGTATTCATGCAAGGTGGCGTTCGTCATGTCCCCGTCCTGCGCGCCTCAGCGCGCGTTATCGGCAGCGGGAGGTACGTACTTGACCGCCCCGTGAAAGAACGGAAAGCGCTTGAAGCCGTAACGCTTCTGTTCCAGCGCGTGTACCGCGGCGCCGGGCAGGCGCAGCAGCAGGTAGAGCATTTCGCCATGTTCGGAACCAAGGCCGAGATCTCGCAGCGCCGCCGCGGCGACGCCTGACATGGCGAGCGGCGCACTCGCCGCGGCTTCCAGCGTTGCCCGATGCCCGGCGAGCCACGGCAGATGCGGGCCGGCCCCGATGGCGGACAGCACGGCCAGCGTTTGCCGGACCGGTGTTGCGCAGCGTTCGCCGTGCGGATCGAAACCGGGGGCGTGTTCCATCGGCGTCCAGATGTCGGCACGTTCCGGCTTCGGCGGGTCCTGGAGATACGCTTGCCAGGCCGCGACGTCGCAGCCGAATGTTTCCCAGGCCTCCAGCGCGACGCGCACCTCGTGCCCACCACCAAGATTGCCGGCGCCGACACCCAGCGCCGCCATCAGCATGGCGGCGGCCGGCGAGCCGCCCACGCCCGCGCACATGGCGGCGTGCACGCTCGCCTCGCGCGGGCCGGGGTTGGCCAGCGCGATGGCCAGGCGCTCCAGCAGTTGCGCCTGCGGCGGACTGGGACGCTCGCCGGCAAACAGCAAGTACAGATACTCGACGAAGCTCGCCTTGGGCAGCAGATCGCCATAAACGTCATAGCCGCGGCAATGACAGGTGGTAGCGGCAAATGGATTGTCGGGCTCGGCGGTCTCAGCCCAGATGCGGGTATGGATGACTTCTCGGGGCGCGCTCAATGGCCAACGCCCAGGGACTTCATCCGCTGTTTCAGCGGCGGGACGGCGTCACGATCGATCCGCACGTCGATCACGGCCGGTTCGCCGCGCTGCGACAGGCCGTGCCAGTCAATCTGTTGCAAATCCTGCGGCGCCCGGACCACGTAGCCGTGCACGCCCATCGCCTTGGCCATGAGGGCGAAATCGACCTCCGGCAGCTCCCAGCCGATCTGCTCGGCCCCGCCCATGAGCTGCCCGTGCCGGATGGTGCCTAGCGCCGAGTCGTTGAGCACGACAAAGAACACCGGCAGCCGATGTTGGGCAGCCACGGTGATTTCCTGGCTGTTCATGAGCATGCTGCCATCACCGGTCAGGCAAAGCACCGGCGTATCGCGACGGGCGCATGCCGCCCCCAGGGTGTGGCCGATGGCCCAGCCCATGCAACTGAATTCCATGGACGTGCGAAACAGGCCGGCGGTGTCTTGCCTGCGGTCCGTCGAACGCTCCTGCGTCATCCGGGGCGCTGCCTCCGCATGGGTCGCGCGACGTTCCCCGACTCGTCGATCCGGAATGTGGAGATAGTGAAGCGCCCACGGTTTGGCCGCGGTTCCGTCCGCGACATAACGGGTTCCGGCGGGGAGCAGGTTTGCCAGGTCTCGCATCAGCCGCTGGGGCTTGATGGGCACGGCATCGGAATGCCATTCGGCCGGCTCGTCCAGCGCGCAATTCGGAGCCGGCTGCGCCGGTTTGTCGACGATGAGCTGCAACGCAGGCTTGGCGGGCCTGGCCGGCATGGTTGGCGTGCAGCGCGACCGCAAAGCCGGCCCGACAAGTGCATCGACGCGCTCGAACACGCGCAACGGATCTCCAAGCACGTGGAGCTGTGCCATCACCGAGTTGCGGAAACTCTCTGGATTGCTGTCCACATGAATCAAACGTGAATTCAGCAGCGCGCTGCGGTTCCAGCCGGCAGTCGCCCATTCGCCGAGATTGGACCCGATGGCCACCACGCAGTCGGTCGCTGGGTCGGCGAGAACCT
>JBECKU010000267.1:0-3912 GCA_040235385.1 Candidatus Sulfobium sp.
AGTCGCTACAGTATCACTGGTCCTCCTCTCCGGTCTGTCTTATGCGGCCATGGGCGGAGGCTACGGTAATATGCCCGGCAACAGTTATGGACCCGGAGATTTTGATCAACATATGACCGGGGGGGGCGCAAACGGAAACGGCTTCTCCATGATGGGCGGCGGCGGTCCGGCCATGACACGGAACGGCGGCTTCGGGATGATGAACGGTCTGGCAGGCGCTCCCGTTGTCGACGATGAAGGAATCGCCTACTTCGTCACAACAAACCGGACGAACGATCCTTCGACTGTTCCTGACAGCAACAGCTTCACCTCGAACATCCTTGCGGTAAACCCGGGGGGAGGAGGAGTTTCAGTCACTTTGCAGGGCATAGTGTCCAGGCCCGTAGTGTATGGCGACGTCCTTGTCGCGACGGCGTCTCTGCCCGATTTCAACAACTTTAACATGCTGGGCAATTTTGGCCAGAATGTGCCGGCCGGACAGTCGGTCATTTATGCTTTTACCCTCCCCCTCACAGAGACCTCCGAGCCGATAGCGGTCTCCATGGACGGCCGTTTCGCCTCCATACCCGTAATCACTAATAACCGAATATATGTCACCACGACCGATTTCGGAAGGGCTATGTTTAACGGCTTCTTAAACGACACTGACGATCTGACCGCGGCAAAGACGTACCTCTATGTCTTTAATCTGGATGGGACTCTGGAATCCAGGACCGAGATTCAATAGAGCATCCTCAGCAGGCAGAAAAGCCAATGGCCTTCCCATTGCTCCGGCGGTGGGAGGGCATGGCGTTTCTGTGCGAAGATTCGATCTTCACAATCTCTTCAAAGGTTTTGGGTAAAATAATTTCCAAATGCGCTCTTACAATAAAAACGGGACATGGCTTTGTTTATTTTCGCCTTCTCCCGGAATTATACTGATATTTATGGCATTTTCATTTGTTATTTCCGGCTGTTCCCTGAAGACGGCGGGGCCCGTTGTGCTGGCTGAAGGGGTAAGGTTCTCTTTCCATGCCCCGGAAGCAAAAACAGTGGCTGTCACAGGGAGTTTCAACAGATGGGACCCGGAAGGTCTGGCCCTGTCACGGACAGGCGATGACGGCGACTGGAGCGTAACTATCCCTCTCAGCGACGGGATTCATGAATATTTGTTCATCGTCGACAGTGATACCTGGATTGAAGACCCGGGGGCCCCTTCAGTGGATGACGGGTTCGGTGGAAAGAATTCTCTAGTACTGGTCGGGAGGTAATCTTGATTTGTAACCTTTCTGCAATGACTTTCGTCTTACCATCAGGAATATGAGGAATGCACCGGGACGACGAATATTCACTTATACGGGCGTGTCTTCGCGGCAACTCCGAACAATATGCCGTCCTGGTGGACCGGTATAAGAATATGGTATACAATACTGCATTCAGAATGGTGGGAGATCCCGAGGCCGCTAATGACATTGCCCAGGAGAGCTTTATTTCGGCATACAATGCCCTTGAGTCGTTCACATACCGTTCGAAGTTCTCGACATGGCTTTACAGCATCGCCATGAATAAATGCAGGGACCACCTGAAAGGCATGAAGTCTCTTGTCGCGCTGGATGATGTCTCCGAAAAAATCGCATGCAATGGTCCGAATCCCGAGGAAAGCGCGCACAGAAAGCAGCAAGCCGATGCGATACAAAACGCTCTCAATGCCCTCCCGGAGGACTTCCGACAGGCGGTGGTCCTGAAGCATATCGAAGGACTGGATTATAAAGAGATGGAGGAGGTGCTCGGTGTAAGCCTAAACGCTCTCAAGGTGAGGACTTACCGGGCGCGTGAGATGTTAAAGAAGATCTTGAACGAAAAAGGCATTACGAATGGACAGAGAGATTATACACAGACTTCTCGATGAAGAGCTGACAGAGGCTGAGGAAGAAGAAGCGATCGAGATTCTTTCCTCAGATCATTCAGCGCGGGAGGAAGCCGGGATGATGATGGACGCGATCGATTTGCTCGGGAAAAGCGACCGCAAAAGAGCCCCTTCCTCTTTCACGTCCGAAGTTATGAAGAAGTTGCCCTCCCCGGCCCCTGTGCGGAGAAGGACGCTGAAGGAATTCATGTTCGGAGAAAGGGTCTTCCGGTGGAACATGGCATCGGCCGCAGGAGCCGTTATTCTCGTCCTGATCGTACTGGCCGCGGTTTACTATGATGGGGGCAAACCTCCTTCCGTTGCGCAGAATGCCGCGAAGGAAGATATGATCCCTGTGAGATTCGCCTTCGTTGCACCTGATGCGGAATCCGTCAGCCTCGCCGGGGATTTCAACCGATGGAACGTCAACGAGAATACCATGCAAAGGGAAGCCAACGGCATATGGACGGTCGAGATAACGTTGAAACCCGGCGCTTATAATTATATGTTTGTCGTAGACGGGAAGGTCTGGGTACCTGATCCATCGGCTGCGGCCTACCGCGATGACGGGTTCGGAAGCAGAAATTCTCTCGTGAGGGTCAGCAATTTATGAAGAAACATAAGATAAAGAGCGGCATTGTCCTTCTTTCCTTTATTTTCCTTGTGGTACATGGCGGATATGCCGCAGGTGCTTCGAGCGAAGACATTCCGTCCATAGTGGAAGGTGCAAACCTTGCACCGGCCGTGAAGGAAACTCTCCGGAAGAGTTCTCAGGAAGCTCTTGCCGCAGGGGTCCCTTCACAGGACGTTAAAGTGATCCTCCGAAGAGGTCTGTCCCGGGGATGGGATGCGGAGTCGATCAGCAAAAACCTTGGTCTCGTTTCAGAAGCCGGAAGAAATAATCTTCCTACCCGTCCTCTTCTGAACAGGCTCGAACAGGGTCTTTCTAAAGGTGTCTCGCCTGAGAGGGTAATGGCAGCAACGGTGAGGCTTTCGGAAAAACTTGAGGTCTCCTCAAGGATGGCCGGCCGACTTGAAAAAGAAGGGCTCAAAACAGCCGGACAAAACGAGAAGACCGAGGCCGTCCAGACCATTGCGTGGGCATTGGATAGGTCAGTACCCGAAGATACCGTCGAGGATATTGGAAGACAGATGGGCTCCAGGGGTCTCTCTTTTTCTAGGTTCACCATCGCTGTTTCGACGTTGACGACATTTACGGAGATGGGCATGCCGGTGGACAGGGCCTCCCACTACATCCACAGGGCTATCGAGAAGGGATATTCACAACACGACATGATGCGGATGGAACGTGATGTAACTTCTGTTATCCGCCAGGGATGGGCGATGGGCGATGCCATGAGACAGATGGACGCGGTGATGAACAGGGCCGGCGCTCCCGGGAAATATCCCGGGATGGGAGCGGGCGGCGCCATGCATAAAATGCCGGCGGTCAGGGGAGAGAGCGGGGCACCGGGACCCGGTCCCGGCGGCATGAATATGGGCCCCGGCGGAGGGTCACCGGCTGGTCCGGGTGGTAGCGGGATGCCAACCGGCCCAGGCGGCGGAGGACATATGGGACCCGGGGGAATGGGGCCCGGCGGTCACCGGTAGGACAATGGAAAAGATATTTGACCATGTGCCAAGAGTTGTTCCTGCACTGTTCATGCTGCTTCTCTGCCTCTTTTGGGCAAATGAGACTCTGGCCGCTTACTCCTTCGGTCTTGAACTAAGAGGGGTTTACGAAGACAATATCTTCGGCTCTTCGCAGGACATCGAAAAACAGGGGGACTTTTATACGGTCCTGTCTGTAAGCGCAGAAGCGGAGAAAGGGATAGGTCCAAAAACATCGCTGTTTACGAGGGGCGATGTAAGCCAATATATTTATGCCAGATATGATGATCTTAATCTCTCTACAGCGGGTATAGTCGCGGGAATTAAAAGAGAGTTCGGACCGGTCCTCTCCGGTGAGGTGAGCCTCGGCGGCAGGCTGAGGAAATATAATGACGACGACCGGGACAGTGTGGCGA
>JBECKU010000283.1:0-4702 GCA_040235385.1 Candidatus Sulfobium sp.
CGCGCGCATGCTGGGACTAACCTATGATGAATTCTATGATGTACTGACCCATGTGCGGGTCCGCATCAGGGAACTGACACGGGAAAAGCAGAGCCTTAAAGAAGCTGCCTGATATTGCTCACGCCAATCAAGTCTGAACGGACCACTTGATCAGGTTTTCTCTATGCAAGGAACAACAGGTTGCTGAAAAAGCTTATTTTTGTTAATAATGGATGTGCTCTGTACCCAATCAAAAGCGTCGGATTACCTGCTGATTTTTTTTACGGCCTTTATTCTTTTTCTTACCGGTCTGAGCAGTGAACTTATCGGCTCTCAGGCTCGATACGGCCTGTTCGCGATGGAGATGTTACATCACGGACCGACCTTTTTCCCCACCTTGTATCAATCGCCTTATCCCGACTATCCCGGCACGTCGGTGTTCGTAATATACTTGATTTCGCGTTTGATGGGGAACGTGAGTGTCTTGACCGCGGTGCTGCCGACAGCGGCGGTTTCCGCATTCATCCTCGTCGTTATATATCATGTCGGCGCGTTACGTTCCAGGCAGTGGGGACTCTCCGCGACATTATTGGCGCTGTTTACCGAACTTTTTTTTGCCATGTCCCAGAGCATCTCACTCGATCAATATACCAGCCTCGCGGCGGTTTCGTGTTTTTATATCATCTATTCAGCGTCTGTAAAGGGGGTGTCGAAGCGGTTATGGTATCTACCGTTCCTGCTTGTCGCAGGATTTGCCTTCCGGGGCCCGATCGGTCTCATCATCCCCGCTGTTGTAATATGCTCCTATTACATTTGGGACAGGAACTTCAGAGCATTTTTTTTCTGGGGCTTCGCAGCGTGTATACTTCTCGCGTTATGCGTTGCGGTCCTGCTGGGCGCCGCCTATCTTGAAGGAGGAAAGGCTCTTGTGAGACAAGCCGTACTTGCGCAGGCCGCCGGAAGGATCGGGGGGAGCCGGCAGAGCATCGCGTTTTACTGGATAAAAAGTTTTGCTTCCTGCTTTCCCACTTATCCTCTGGCGTTATTTGTTATCGGGTCGCGGCTGAAGATGATAATTAGGCGTGAGAATGAAGATTATCGGCTTCTCGGGTACCTGTCGCTTTGGGCAGTTGCCGTCATGGCCGGGATGTCCGTACCGGGCGTAAAGAAAATGCATTATCTCCTGCCCGTTGTCCCGGCACTCTCGCTCATCTCCTCATACATGCTGATAGATCCCGCGGAGGAGGGCGTCCTTTACCGGATACGCAAGATTTTCCTCGGATTTTGCATATACTCACCCTTTGTCGCGGCCGGCCTTGCGCTGGCAGTCATGCCGATTATCAAGGCTGGTATTTTCCCCGGTGATGGTGATGTGAATACGGCTTATTTGATGAAGGCTGCGCCTGTATTTGCAGCGGTAATGATCGTCCTCGGGATTTTTTTGCGGAAAAGGAGGGACTATTTCGGCGCCTCCGCCCGGTCTCTCGTCATCCTTGCGACGGGCGTGGTGACATTCATCGCCATAGGGAAAATCGTTGTCGACCCCTTGATTTATCGGATGGAACGCACGAGACCTTTTGTTGAAAAAGTCGAAGCTTTAAGGGAAAAAAGAGCACTCCCCCTGGTCTTCTTTCAACTCGGCCCCGACAGGGAAGATGTGAAATTCGCCGTGAATCTTAACGGCCCCCTCAGAATGCAGTTCGTCAGGGACCCCCTGGTCCTTCCGGCGTATAGGGACAAGGCATATTTTATCGCCAAGGAACTCAATTTCCAACGCCTCCCTCCGGAGATTGCCCGAGATGCTGTCCCTCTCTTGAGGGGAAAAATCGGACACGAAAAGTGCATAGTATTTCGTATCCGCCCGAGACCGAATGAATAAACCCGATAACACAAAATTAGCCAAGACGCGGAGAAAGTCCTTTTAGTGTGGCGGAAGAAATCAGGGGATCGGAATATCTTCCGCGTCGCCTTGACTCAGTGCTCCTGAGAGCCGTGGATCGAGGCCCCGTCTTGAATCCAATTGAGGCAGATATTTTATTCCTGAGATGCATCTTGTGGCAGCGCACGGGTCCTTATGTAAGACTTTTTTTATGATACACTGAATAGGTAGCAAGTAAATTCTCTGTATGATGCTAAAGAGCAAAGGGAAAATGGGTCTTTGCCTTCGGAGGTTTTCTTTGGAGGAAAGTGCGGACATTGCTGAAACTTCGACATCAATGGACTTTCAAGATTTAACGGCAGGGCGGGTTGTCACTCGTTCGCTCATAATGGTTGCGGCGATTACGGTATTCTTCGCATTTTTCAGGCTTGGTTCCGTCCGGCTCTTCGATGTCGACGAGGCGGTCTTTGCTCAGGCAGCGAAAGAGATGATAGAAACCGGCGACTGGATCACACCCACCTATAACGGCGAAAACCGGTTTGACAAGCCTATCTTCTTCTATTGGATGCTGACTGCGTCGTATGGGGTCTTCGGAATTAATGAGTTCTCCGCCCGTCTTCCCTCGGCGCTTTCAGGTGTCTTCGTGTGTCTCGCGATGTTTTTTCTTATCCGACACTTCCGGGATGAGAGTCGTGCCGTTTCATCCGTTCTCGTCTTGGTCTTTTCTCTGTATTTCTTCGTCTATTCTCACGCCGCTGTGACCGATATGACGCTGACTCTGTTCATAACGCTTTCCCTTTTCTGTTTCTATTGCGCGCTCGGAGAAAAGTCAGTCCCCCGGGGGAAACGCGACCTTTTCGTTCTTGGTTTCCATGCCTTCGCAGCCCTCGCCTTACTGACTAAAGGACTCATCGGCATTCTCTTTCCCTACGGAGTGTCAGTTCTGTACCTCCTGATCAGGAGAGATCGTGCCTTGATAAAACAACTCTTCAGCTTCAAGGGCATAGTCGTCTTCCTGCTGATCGCTGTCCCGTGGTTTGCTGCGGAATTGGCCATAAACGGCGGGGATTTCTTTGAACAGTTCATCATCAAGCATCATTTCAGACGGTATACCGGCGTTATTTCGGGGCATAGAGGAGGACTCTTATACTATATTCCCTCATTGTTGGCAGGATCTTATCCCTGGATTGTCTTTCTGCCTTCGGCGGTGAGGAAAACTTTGCGGGAGAGAGACCCCCTGGATCTGCTGGCCCTTATATGGCTGACTTTTATTTTCGTGTTTTTCTCTTTTTCCACCACAAAACTGCCGAACTATATTCTGCCGGCGATGCCGGCCGTGGCCATTCTCACATCATCGGTCATCCCGGGCCGGGACGGATGGGATCGGTTTGCCTGTCTGGTGCTTGCCGCGATATCGCTTCCTATCTCCGCGGCTTTATTGCTGGCCCCCCGCTATCTCTCCCAAGCAAGCCTGAATGATACGCGAGGGTTATTCGTTATGGCTGCCATTGCCGGCGCGATCGCCGTCGTCGGCCTGGCTGCGTTTTTTGTCAGAAAAGACGTTCGCGCTCCCCTCGCCGCTCTTATGGCCGCCTTCCTTATTTCCGCTTCCCTGTGGGTTCTTCCTGCAGCCGCGGGGTATCTGCAGGGAACTTTATATCGGTATAGCATTTATGCGGGAAATTCGCTTCAGACCGGAGAGAAACTGGTTGCTTACCGGATCAACAATCCGAGTATACTTTTTTATTCGGGGCGCAGGATCGTCCCTGTTCGCAGCCGCGAAGAGCTGTTTTCGCTCTCACACGGTACAGGGAGAATATTAGCCATCGCAAAGTCGAAGGACGCCGAGATCCTGCGGGGAGCTGGATTCTCTGTCCTGGAGAATGACGGCAGATATGTACTTGCGGAAAAGAAATAGCCTGGCCCTGGCGTCGGGCATTGCTATTACAGGGGTCCTTTTCTGGGTTCTTTTCTCCTCATTTGACCAGAAACTTGTCGGGCTTGCAAGAGAGTATGATCGGAGCGCTTCACCCCTGCACCGTTTTCTCGAACTCATCGATCCACTCATGGAACTGCTGTCGCATGGATCGACGCTCTTATTTTGTTCGGTTGTTATATTCTTAATCGGAAGCCTGCTTCGTGTGAAGCTCGCCGCGGTCGGAAAGAAACTCATTCAGGGATTCTTCTTTTCCGGCGTCGCTGCTCAGATCCTGAAACATCTTTGCGGGAGAGCACGACCGAGAGTAACTGATGACACGGTATTCGTGGGACTGTCACTGAGGGACAGCTATCACTCTTTCCCTTCAGGACACACATCGGTGGCGTTTTGTTTTGCTTCGATCCTGTCCCACTATTTCCCTGGACTCCGTGCCCTATGGTACCTCTCCGCCGCCTTTGTTGGGTTCGAGCGGATAGAAGATCTGAAACACTTTCCGTCCGACGTTCTTGCAGGAGCATTGCTTGGGGTTCTTGTCGCTAAACTGCTGCTGACTGCGAGGAGAGAAACAAAACCTTTGAAGCTGGATTGTTTCGATTCCAGTAACATTGTTTTTCTTTTAGTTTCATCCGCGCTGCTTATTTCGGGATTAATGTAAAAATAAAGAATGTCTCATATCAAAATCAGTGTGACGGGATTAAACTGTGAGGTTTTTTAAGAAAGCATGTTGTCTTCGCCGCCTTCAAGGAATGGGAAACAAATGTACGCATGATGCGGACAACGCTTCAAGGACCTGTCAGTAGACCTTGGTTCGTCTTATCAATCTCCTCATTAGATTACATGACGCCGGGGGCGAATCCTTTGCGCGAGGTATTTTCAGATGAGCTTTTCGGATTCATGAACTGCAG
>JBECKU010000317.1:0-8441 GCA_040235385.1 Candidatus Sulfobium sp.
GTGTATGTGAACTGGGGCGACGGAAGCGGCATGGAAATCGGGACCCCGGGCACCATTTTCACGCATACCTATATGAATAACGGCAGATACATTGTCCGGGAGACCGTGAGAAACGAAGTCGGCATGAGCTGTACGGCTAACCAGATGATCGTTGTCGCTCCTGGGCAGGGTACCGCCGTTACGAAGTCCGACGTAACGATCACGGTCAGCGGCTACACCGCCGATGTGGTGAGCTGCGTACTGAAGAATGTTGACGAATTCGGCGTGACGCGTACCCGGTACACCGGAAGCGGCACGGGCGGCACAGTTGTCATTTCGAATGTTCTTTACGATGGCAGTGGTACCGATTACGATGTATACTGTTACCTGGCGTTTGATGAAGTATGTCCTCATGCCACGGTGGTTAATCCTACAACGATCACTGTAAACAATGATGTGACGGCTGTAACCGTTACGGCAGATCCTGGCTTGGAATGTACGCCTTAATGTAACGTGCATTCACACTCAGACTTCGGTCTGACCGAAAGGCGGGTGGATTTTCCACCCGCCTTTTAAACTTGGCCCAATGGACTACAGCAGTGATATTGTTCAGATGCGCTGGCGGGCGCAGGATCTATTTGTCCTGCCACACGGGCTTAAGAGAAACATTGCAAACACGGTGAGAATAGGTTCATCCCACCGACGGGAAGGCTTGCACAGGGCTTGAACTCCGTCTTCATTCAAAAAAGGAACATATCGCGCATGCTGCGAACACTTGGAGAAAAAGGAAAAAAGCGCCGCCGACTCTTCCTTCGGAAAAATCGGCAGCGCTCAAAGCTTACTGAAGATTTATGGTAGTACTGCCGCAAGTAGACGCTGAAGGATTGAATCTGCCGTCCAGTTGTCTGTCGAGACAAACAAAGAAGTCAAACGATACCTGAGGAAATCCCGCTGTGCTGCTGAAAAGCACAGGGACTAAATTTCTGACCGGCGGCACATTAAATCCTGAAAGAAGCGGTGACATCTGACTAAGGTCATTGAACACTGCGAACAGATCCGGTCCCAAGTAAGAAGCTCTTACTCCAAAAGAAGGGACTTCAAGCCAAATGTATAGCTCGGCGGGGGCGTTAGACCAGTATGAATCGGGATAGATATCAATGATAACCGCCACACCGGCCGGTATATTTATGTTTCTTTCGCTTTGCCCTCTGTTCAGAACCACAATATCGGGCGAGAACACCGCAATACGGTTATTGCCGGTATCCGCCACATAAACATTCCCGCCTTTGTCCACGGCTAAGCCGCGAGGAGAAAAAAGAAAACCCGATCCTATCTGGCTATAACTTCCATCAAAGCCAAATTTTTGTATATAGCCTTGCTCAACATCAGAGACATAGACACCGTCAGGTCCTATTGCGACACCGGCCGGTTCAACCAAATCAACAAAAACATCCCCGCCCTGCCCTGCAGAAAGAAGAAAGCCCCCGTTCTCGTCGAAAATCTGAACTCTGCTGTTATCGGTGTCTGCAACGATAACCCCCCCGAGCCCGGCCGCAACCCCTTGAGGTCTCAAAAAATCCCCATTGCCAGAACCGGGGTTCCCCCAAGAGTCAATAAATTCTCCGCCAGGAGAGAATTTTTGTATTCTATTGTTATCGGTATCAGCGACATAGACGCTCCCGTCCGACCCGGTCGCGATGCTCTGGGGAGACAAAAATTCTCCCGGCCCCCTACCGGCATCCCCCAATTTGTCGAAAGACCAGTCTATTGTGGACACATTGTAAATACTGCCAAGAAAATCAGACACCCAAAGCGATTGTCCATCCGTGGTGAGATCAACTCCTGTCGGGAAGAATGATTCCTGTCCAAACTCATTCATCAAGTTACCATATTCGTCAAAAACCAGTACCCTATCGTTGTCGGCAATAGCAGCCTTCCCGTCGGGTCCGATCGCCACGTCGTTCGGAGCTGTTAGAGAACCGAACGTTCCCGTATTGATCTCTTTAGTGAAATTATAGGACTGGGCCATTGCCTCCGGCACGATAAAGAAAAGAGAGAACGCAACCATAACTATTGCCAATTTTGATAGAATCAATCCGAAAAATTTCATATCAACCTCCGCAAATAAAGATTTTATTAATCTGTAAGCAATATCGCCGAATTTTGGCTGATCAGCGAATCGGGCCAGCCCCTCATGCAGAGTATATTATAACTTTAACGTGATTATTAAAGTAAAGATGTTTTGGCAAGGGAAAATCCTGACATCCCTTCGAAGCCTTCCGCTTCTTCTGGGAAAAGACCGGGAAGCAAACAGAAACTCATGGCCGCGATAAAGAATGCCGAAAATCACTACTAGCAGAAAAAAGGAACGACAAGAGGAGGATCAGCTGACCACCCGGAAACAATAAAAAATATTCTTGTCTGCCTGTAACAATTTGTACACCTCGGTAAAGTGATGGCACGGCCCTGATTTTTTTGGGAAGACCGCACCATCACGGAACTCCTACTCGGTAGTATGGAACGTCACCTTCTTTGTCACCATATCGACAACCGGCAAGGCCGGAACTTTTGACAAGCCATAAATTTCCTTCAGGTCAATGCTTTCGGGTACGGCAGCCAGAAGTGCTTCGGCAACTCCCTGATCGGCCTGCCGGTACCTGAGCTTGGCTTCCAGAATAACCGTTTTGATGCCATTCGGTACTGTGAGGCCATAGAAAACGTCCCTGTATCCTTTCGGGGGGATAGTGTCATGCCTCGAAAAAGAAGTCACTACCCACGGATCGATGGCAAAATGAAAATCTTTCCCCATCCCTTCAGAATGAAAAGTGCGTGTGTTTTCCGGGAGGTGTCCCCGATCATCAAGTGATCCGCTGCTCATGAGAATATTCCCCTTACCATCGTTCGCAGTAATTTCGAGCCACATCTGCCTCACATTCGTCAGAGATGTAGGCAAGTTATGCCCGGCGCGTATATTCCTGACCCTGACCTTTACTTCCTCGAGTTTTCCGTCCCGGTAAATCGGTGAGAGTTCAAGGTCACCCGCGGATTTGAGCCGTTTAACGGCCATCTCATATTTTTCCTTGAGGATCGCGGTCCTCGATTCGTCTCCAGCCTTTTCCGCAGCCAATTTGGCCAGATAATAAAGGAGATAATTTGCGCCATTAAAGTAATGGCGGTATTCCTTACGCCCAGGTTTGCGGAATTCATCCGCGGTTTTCATGAAAATATCGAGATCTACCATATGGCAGTCCTGACAGAGAATCCCCTTCTGTGCATATGCCCCGTGCTTCCATTCCAGATACGTAGCCTCAAGAGGGAAGTGATCATCGTAATGATAGACCTGGTGGCAACTCGCACACAAATCGGCCTGAAGATGCAAAGGGGACTCATGACACTCATGAAATCCCATGCCGCAGTTTTCCGAAGGTTTGAAAGGGCCGTGTTTAAGCCTTTTCGGTCCGTCCACCGTATCGATCCCCGGTGTCAATATGAAAGAACCGTTTTCCGGCTCATGAGAGGGTGTCTGCCAATGTGTCGTGCCGCTGATCGAATGGCAGATGTCGCAGGACACCCCGGCCAGGGCTACTGGACTGAGATCCGCGATACCCGGACCCTTGATCTCTCCGGTGATCATTCCGGCAGCGGAATGGCATCCTTCACACTGGCGGGTCACCTCGTGACCGACCGCCTTGACAGCCTTGTTCAACTCACCCTGGTAAACCGGGTCCTGAAAGGCCAGAGCATGGACGGACCCGGTCCATTCATTGTACTGTCTCGGATGGCAGCCCTGGCATACCTCGGGCGGAGTGAATTTGACATTCGATTTGTTCCACTTGATCAGGGACGGATAATAAGGATAAAATTCGTGGTCGTAATCGAAGACCTCGGAGGCGGCGAAGGTATCTCTTAAAAAAGCCCCGCAGAGAACCACCAGAAAAATAACCAAAATTATTTTTACACCCTTGTTCATAAAATCCTCCTTTAACAACTTTTAGAGACCCAAATCCTTTTCAGTCGATTTTACCGGCTTCATCTTTCTCCCGCCATCAGGCAATGAACCCGCGCCTTCGCCGGTCTTCTCCAGATACTCCCTGCAACGTCTCACGAGATCCAATGCTCTTTCAGCATCTTGCACACTGCATACACGGGAGGCACGCGCGTCCTCTTCCATCTCGCTGGTTATTCCCTCGAGTTCGCCAAGGGCCTGACGGCAGGTCATCTCTTTTCTCAACGTTTATACCCTCTCCTTGAAGAGTTCCGATATGAGTTTCTATTTTCATTGTATGGGAAAAAAGACGGGCGGGCAACTAAAAAGGCGGTCAAAAAACTCGCCCTGATTTTTAGATTCTTTCGAGTAACCCGAGAGAAGATCTTTCACATTAAAGAAAGTATATTTCACCACAGAGACGCGGAAAGCGCAGAGAGCATAATTATATATTTCCGCTGAGATCGCGGAAATATATAAACCAACGCTTCGCAAGTCTCATGGAGACCGGTGTATTTTGTTTTCCGGCCTCTCACCGGAAAACAAAACTATCTTAATCTCTGTGCTCTCTGTGACTCTGTGGTGAGATTCTTCTTGGTTCGGTCGGTACGACTCGTCTCAAACTTTGCAAGGTTATGTTGAGAAAGAATTATCTTTAGATGTTCTCTACCATCTCCCAGACACCGCACGGACATACACCCACACAGAAGCCGCAGCCGATGCATTTATCGTCATCGACTACGTACTCGTAGGAACCGTCCTTTCCTTCTTTCCTGCTGATCGCCCCCCAATAACAGGTCGCCTCGCACATATGGCAGTCCCTGCAGCTCCCGCAGGACATGCAGAGTTCGGCTTCTTTCTTCGGCTCAAATTCCTCGAAACGACAGAGATCGTAGTATTCCGTCTTCACCTTTTCATAGGGTATGGCCTGTTTAACTTCGGGCATGTAATCGTAGTGCATAAGCTGGGAATGTATCACGTCGGCAGCCACACGGCCCTGACCTATCGCATGAGTAACAAGTCCCGGCCTGGTCGCGTCACCTATCGCAAATACCTTGACATCGGACGTCTGACCCAGATCATTCACCTTTATCCAACCTCTCTCGGTATGGATATCGGGGGGAAGAAAGTCGAGGATGGGAATCTCGCCGACCGACATTATAACGAGGTCGGCTTCCAGAAACGTGCCGTCCTTGAAGAATATCTTGTTCGCCTTCCTGTCGTAACGCTCTGTGACCTTCGGCCAGAGGATCTCGGTGCCTTTCGCCCGGGCCATCTCCATCTCTTTACCAAAAGCCGCGGGCTGCTGGATATCTACTGCGATCACCGAAGCCGCCCCGCAGTTGAACGCCTCGGACGCAACATCCATACCGACGTTGCCGGCCCCTATAATGACAACCCTTTTCTTCTTCAGGGACATATCCTGATCAAAATTGACGCCCTTTAGGAAATCAATGGCCGCCACCGTTTTGTCGGACCCCGGGAATTCTATCTTCCGCGGTTTATGGGCCCCGCAGGCAACGATTACAACATCATGGTCACCGTATATCCTGTTGTAGGCTTTTCGGTTGATGCGTTTCCCGACATGCGCCGTCACGCCTATTTCCCTGAACCGGGAAAGCTCCTTGAGAAGGACCTTCCGGGGAAGCCTTTCTCTCGGTATACACAGTTCGATCTTGCCCCCGAGTTTCTTCTCGGCCTCATACAGGTCTACCGCGTGGCCTTTAAGTCCGAGCTGCCAGGCAACGGACAGACCGGCAGGTCCTCCTCCGATCACTGCAATTTTATGTCCAGTCTTCTTTGCGGGTTTCGGCGCGGGCTGCTTAAGAGCGAGACCACCCAGTTCCTTGATGTTGAGAGGTTTATCCACCCTTCCTCTCGTGCAGCTCTGCATGCACAGATTGGGACATATCTGCCCGCATACCGTGGCGGGAAGAGGGCTGTACCTGAGGACGAGATCAAGGGATTCTTTCATCTTCCCCTGCCTGATCAGTGAAGCCCTCTTGTTAGAAGGAATATGAGTCGGACAAGTGTACGCGCACGGAGGCAGGTATTTTTCGTTGTTCCATAACGGTTTATTCCTCCGCTCGTCGCCCGTAGTAACGTAGGGAAGAACCGTTAGGTCGTGGTTGATATAGGGTGCGAATATCCCTCCGCTGCCGACCTCATTTTCCCAAACGTTCTTTCTGAAGTCTGATGAGGATACTCTCACCTTCGCCATGGTCTGCTTCTCGGCGGGGGTATAGGCGATAAGCTTCTTCCACTCATCTGCAGAACTGGTAAGTTCCCCGTAATAGGATTCCCTGTCGATTGCCTCGAGGTAATCCCTCATATTCCCGGTCAGCCATTGCCAATCCTGGGGAGTAAGATCGAGGAGTTGTACGTCCCGGTCACTGAAGCCTTTGATCTTCCCCCGGAAATAGATGGTGCCGCCCACCATTCCCACACAAGGCCTGTAACCGAGGACATTTTCGGGGTCGCGCGGATCGACTCCGCAAACAACGGCCGTGCCGCCTGCCTTGAACTCGGCGAAAGAATCCCCGACATTCCGGAAATACCACGACTGAGGGGGATCAAAACGCGGGTTCCTCTTCGTCATTGTATCGCAGCGGGCACCCCCGCTGCCCTGGACATAAAGGACTCCTTGAGCGGCGGCGTTATGGGCCCCGTTCGTAACATCCCCGAGCACGGTAATCCTTGCGCCACAGTTTATCCAGCCGACGTCATCAGAGGCGCTTCCTTTCACCAGGATCTCCGTCCCGAACATGCCCATACTTCCAAGACGCTGTCCCGAAGGCCCTTCAACGGTTATCCTGACCGTCTCGCCCCTCGGCCATATCCGGCCTCCGATCCCGTGCTGTCCCTCAGCTATGATATGTATATCCCTGGTGCCGTCCTGAACAGCCTGCTGTATCTGCTCCTCAAGTATCCTCGAAGGAACGCGCTTTCCGGCTACATTGCCTTTTATCGTAATCGTCACCCTGCTTCGACCTCTCTATTACAAATCCCTTCGCATTCTTTATGTGCTTGCAGGCTTGACAGCTTGCAGGCTCTTTTAGCACGCATAATCTATCTGAAGCCTTTCCGCCATCGCCTTATCGTCGATGCTCAAACCATCGGACATGCCTATGGGAAGCTCGGTACTTCTGCCCATGGGAGCGAAGATCTTCCTCATTTCCGTATCGGCTGCCTTGAAGACATCTACGACCCTCTCCGCGACTCTGTCGGGATCCAGTCTTCTGTAAAGTTTAGGGTCCTGTGTGGTTATTCCTCTCGGGCACCTACCAGTGTTGCAAAGATTGCACCGGTTGTATTCATCGCCAAAACAGTCGGCGGCGGTCTGCATGATATACTTGCCTATAGAGACCGCAGATGCCCCCAACATGATCAGAGCAGCCGCATTGGCCGCCAGGTTTCCCTTCTTCCCTGCACCGCCCGCAGCGATGAGCGGCAGCTCGTTCTGCTTGCCCTGTTTGACGAGATCCAGATAGCAGTCCCTGATATTGGATGCGATCGGATGTCCCATCTTGTCCATCGAGACGTTGTAAGCCGCCCCTGTCCCGCCGTCCTCGCCGTCGATGCTTAACGCGGCGGCATAAGGGTTTCTCGCCAGGTTATTGAGGACTGCTCTTGCTGTCTTTGTGCCGGAGATCTTCGGATAGACCGGGACCCTGAACCCCCAGGCCATGGACATGGACTGTATCATCTTGGCGACAGCTTCCTCGATAGAATATTTCGTCTGATGTGTCGGAGGAGAAGCAAGATCGACCATCATGGGCACTCCCCTTATCTCCGCGATGAGCTTCAGCACCTTATAGGCCATCAACAATCCGCCGTCGCCGGGCTTGGCCCCCTGACCGTACTTGATCTCGATGGCACAAGGGTCTTCGACCATATCCGGTATCGCATGGACGATCTCGTCCCAGCCGAAGTATCCGGAGGCGATCTGGAGTATGAAGTATTTAAGGAACTTCGACTTAAGAAGTCTCGGCGGCATACCGCCCTCCCCGGAACACATAACGACAGGCATCCCTTCTACCTCGTTCAGATAGGTAACAGCCATCGCGAGCCCCTCCCACATGGGAGGAGAGAGAGCGCCGACAGACATGCTGCCGATCATAATAGGATAGATCTCGCGGACCGGAGGGATAAAAATCCCGCCCTTGTCGACGACGAGCTTCCCTTCCAGGTTCTTAAGGGGGAGTTGTTCGGGCGGAAGGTTTCTTCCCAGGAATGTCTTTATTCGGAATTCATGGCGTCCCGCATCGAGTGCCGGGTCCGTAAGCATTGAGATTCTGGTGAACTTCAGACGGTCGAGTGTAGAGATGCCGGGATCATTCCTCCGGCCTCCTCTTTTGAAGGCATCGCCTCCCTTGTTCTTGAAATGGAGAAATTTGTTCTGGGGGTTCAACTCGGGCTCGATCGCCTCATTGGGGCAGACCAGGACACACGTCCCACACCCGGTACAGTAGCGATT
>JBECKU010000346.1:0-7396 GCA_040235385.1 Candidatus Sulfobium sp.
CGATTTTTTCGGTGGCTTCGTAATAGTTCTCAAAGACTGTATCAAGCTCCTCCTTGCCCGGTTTAGTACGTCCGCGTTTTATCTCGATAATCTTATTGAATATGCCGGTACCGATCCCGGTACAGTCTGAAAGCGCTGAGATGACTTCGAGTTTCCGTATCGGGGGTTTATTCCCCAGGAGGCGGATAATTCCCCTGAAAAGCGGCATGTACCCGGAGATGGAGCGGACAAAGCTTTCCATAATCAGTTTCCGGTCTCCCTGTGACGAAATGTAGCCCTGTCTAAGGCCTATTAGCCTGCTTTTTATCTCTCTCTCGCATTGATTCCTCAGATCCGTAAGATTAATTTCAACTTTGCCCAGTATATCCTCGCCCATTACCGTTTCATGAATGAGTTTGAAATCGTGGAACTCGATGGGAAAGACATCAAGGGAGCAAAGGATGTAATCCGGCGTCATGATGAGCGGCGCAGCTATCTTCTTCTTCCCGTATTTCTTCCCGAGAGGTGCGATTAACTCGACAAACTGCAGGTCCATCTGCCTGAGCACGAATATGCTGTTGATATCCGACATTATTTCGTCGAAATCCTCTGTCACAGCACTGCCCACTATGTGAATGGAATGCACGTTGTCGGAATACCCGGTGAGGATTTCTTCCAGGAAGGGTTTTATTCTTTCGGCAACTGCAGGGGAAAGCTTATCCAAATGTAGACCGGCCATGTCCACCTCCAGGTTTATTTGCCGTTTATACTAACATACTCAAATCACGGTCGCAAAAAGCATTATAGACCTCGCCCGGGACATGCAGAATGACCGGCGATTGATGAGGTCACAACGATTGAGAAGGGACCTTCTCTTTTCATAAAAAAAAGCCCCCGCCGAAGCGGGGGCCGACAGGGCGAAAGGTCAGCAGACCCTCATGTATTATTCATTCGGGTCCACTGGAAGTGGCCGGAATTCTATGAGATGGTGGGTTTTAAAGAGATCCGCGACCCTTCCTTCACCGTGACAGACTAAACATGACAGTGTAGGAGGCGCGCCCATCGCATCCGCAGCAGCGTCGCCGCCATTCTGCGCCATATGCTGAGCGGCTGCTACTTCCGCTCTGACTTGCTCCTGTTCAGAAGCGGGATAGGAAGCTGGATCGGCATTCGGCATGACACCATGACAGCCGCCGCAGGCCAGCATGGAAGGCTCTCTCCAGACAGGCGTAGGGGCGTCGGGATTGGTGTGGCAGGTGGTGCAGTTGTTTGCCGGCCTCGGGAAGGTCACCTCCGACCAGTTGCGGTCAAGGTAATCGCCGGTGATACTGGCACGATGAACGGCATGCACCCGGTTGCCGATGTAATCGCCGTGGTTGCCCGACTTGTCATGGCAGGCAAGGCAGTAGTCCGTATCAAACGGTATGTTGTGCGCATGAGCTCCTTCCAGATGCATGCGGGTGTCGCCATGGCACTCGACACAGGCATCGCCTGAGACTTTCGGCTCCACGGTGGCTGTCTTGACCTGGAAGTTGATCAGTCCGGACGAAGAAGTTACATAGTTATCATTTGTAATTCCTCCGTAATCGGCGCCCTCGAAACGGACCATATAGGTCCCCTGCGCAAGGCCGGCCGGAATCGCCATCAACTGATATTTAAATCCGGTCGCATCCGTGATAACCCGAGGGTCGGCACTGCCCACGAAAAGAGAGTGACCCTGGGTCGGATTGCCCGATAAAGCAGGATCGGTAGTAGAATTAGTGGTAAGAACAGGCACCGCCTCGCTGCGTGGACCGTAGACAAACAAATTGGCAGTTGACAATCCGCCGCCACTGACACCTTCGGCGTCCTGAGCAGCAGTGTATACCGACCCATCCACACCGGCGCCGGTCGCATGATCCGCCAAAGTGACAGTGACCACAGGCGCTTCACCTTCAACGTAATATTGGCCGTTGGCGGGCGGAGTCATGGCGATCGTCACATCGAACTCAGGTGTATTCTTCGGAGCAGGAGCGGGTTTATGATATACATCCCGGATAGAAGCAGCCGGATGGCAGAGAGCACAGCCGGCGTCATTGGCCTGGGCTCCGCCGGCATGATTGGTGCCGGTCGCAAAATCGACGTTATCGTGGCAGGAGCCGCAATTACTGCGGGTCGGATTCGAATAAGCCAGACTTGCTTCGGGGCCGTTATGACACTTTGCGCAATTATAGATATGCTGCGGATACCTCACCTCGGAGAAATCTCCAAGTTCATCAAACACACCCGCGTCGTGGATCCTGTGAATCATGAAGGCCAGGTCGGCTTGCAGATCCCTGGTCGCCATATAGTTGACATTGTGGCAGTGGTTACAGGTCTTGACCTGGGTGTAACCGCCGCCATGTCCAACGTCACCAATCCGGGCGCCGTGGCAGGATTCGCAGGCTGCCGTCGTGACCATGTCTGCGCCGGAGGACGCGAGAGCGGTCCCGGGATTGGCCTCCAGGAAATCGTAGGAGGCGTTGACGGGGTTGGCGACCACGACGTATTGATTGTTATTATCCCTGAAACGGAACCTGGCCCGCATTGTGACCCTGATGACATGGTCGGTCTGCGCCAGGGTGTCGGCTGCAACATAGGTGTATTCACCGGTGGCTGCATCGAGAAGAGTCAACGTGCCGGGCATTTCCTCCCCCTCCATGGCCGGGGTGCCGCGTTCTGCAATGAGTTGGTTCCACGCCGGACCCGGATTGTCGGTATCTCCGGCGATGGTGGGCACCAGTTCGGACACGTAGAGACGCATTTCGTAAGGTTCGCGGGTGACATCGATCCCGTTTCCGTCCTCGTCGGTAAGGAAGAAGTGAATTGTCAGAGTTCCGGTCGCGGCATCGTAGGAGACCGTTTTGCTGAGGTCTAGTATGAGATTTTTGGGAGTGACATCAGCGGAATAGACAAGACCGAGTTCCGCCAGGTCTTGCAGCGTTACTTCGGCGCCCTCAGCGGCTTCTCCTGGGGGTCCTGCTGGTCCTTCCGGCCCTTGAGGCCCCTGAGGTCCTGTGTCGCCGTCATCACCGCCGCAGCCCGGCAAGCTGCCGAGAGCAAATACAAGCGCACAGCAAATCATCATGTGCGTAAGAAGTTTAAAGAAATACTTTCCCTTCATCTTTTGTCCTCCTTATCAGGATTTTAAAAAAAGACACGCAAAGGCAATAAGCTGTTTCACCCCCCTTCAAATCCTTTTTATTCATGGGGTGAGACCCCATGGCTATTAGATTGTCCCCAGGCTTCGGACAACTGAAAAATTCAACATACTCAAATATACGTATAATATTTTATACGAAATGATGACTATGTCAAGGTTTAACTTTAGGATATGTTATATTTTGGATAAAAGGTCTTTTAGGAAACCGGGAAGAAGACCGGGAAAACCAGGAGCCCCCTGGTGCTCCCTATTTTTCTCTTTTGGTCACCCCTGCGACTTGCAGAGGCGAGGGGGACTGCTCTTGTGCGGGTAGGAAGAGGTCAGGAGGGATCTTTGATGATGCAGCCTGTCTCTGCCGAATAATTTTTCGGGAGGAAATAAATACATCCAGGAAAAAATACCCGATTCTTCCACCAGTGCGCGCACGTGCGATACCGGGATTGACAAATCGCTATGGTCTCCGCTGCTTACCCCTCTTCGGGTCGATAATTAATACGGCTCCGCTACCGCAATAAAAAGAAGTTTCGCTACGTTTTGTCTTGCTGATCCGGATTCAGGGCTTCTTTCAATGCCTTTCCGACCTTGAAGTAAAGGACCTTCTTGCCGGGGACGTCCACGCTCTCGCCGGTCTTGGGATTCCTCGCCTTTCTCGGATTCCTTGTTTTCAGGCGGAAGTTGCCGAACCCTCTGATTTCTATCTTTTCTCCACTGATAAGGGCCCTTTTAATGCTGTCGAATACAGTGTCGACAACAATCTCCGTCTGGTTTCTGGTGAGACCTTCTACCTTTTCCGCGACTTTTTCGATCAAAACAGATTTTGTCATAACCAAACCCCCTCAAGGTGAATAGAGATATTTTATTGATACAGATGGAAAGATATCCGTCAATTCTTTCGGGAATTTATTCCGCAGAAAATCAACGATAGAGTACCTGTCCTTCTTTTCCACAACCTCGGGTTCTCCCGAAATACCCGCAAGTTCGCCGGCTATATTCACGCTATCGTCGAGAGTCCCGAGCTTGTCGACCAGTCCGTGATGGACTGCCTGTTCCCCGGTGAATATCCTGCCGTCTGCGATCTTTTTCACGTCTTCCAGTTTGAGGTTCCGGCCTTCGGAGACCGCTCTGATGAACTGTTGGTGGACATTGTCCATGACATTCTGAAGGATCTTTCTTTCATCGGGCTCCAGACTCCTGAAAGCCGATGCAATGTCCTTGTGTTCGCCGCTTTTGACGACCTCCGTCTTGACACCGATTTTATTCATCAGTCCCTCGACGTTCGGTATTTCCATGATAACCCCGATTGATCCCGTCAGGGTCCCGGGATTTGCGATGATCATCGTGGCCGGAGATGAGATATAATAACCACCCGAAGCGGCCAGGGAACCCATGGAAACGACGACTTTTTTCTTCGCAGCGGCCTTCTTGACTTCCGAGTAGATCTCCTGTGAGGGCGCAACCGCCCCACCAGGAGAATCGACGCGCAGCACGATAGCCTTTACGGAAGCATCCTTTACATACTTCTTTATTTCATCAACCGTATCCCTGGAATCGAGGATGGGACCCTCCACCCTGACAAGAGCAACTCTGCTCTGCAATGGGATATTCTTCTGGAAAATTGCGAGGATGATACTCATAACGAGCAGAATAACCAAAAGAGCAGCGGCTATGAGGCAGAATTTTCTCACTTCATTCGCCTTTCTTCAGGTTTTTCATGCTCAGTCCGATCTTTCTCTCTTCGAGATCGATTTTTATGATACGCGCCCTGATCTCGTCGCCTTCCTTTATCGGTTCATCTTCAGAAGAGCGGGGAACGACTTCGGATGAATAAATCAGTCCCTCGACTTCTCCCTCGAGTTCGATGAAGATACCAAAATCGGTGATTCTGAGAACTTTTCCGCTTACCTCGTCGCCGAGTTTGAAGCGGTCAGGGATGACCTCGATCCAGGGATCGGGCTGGAGTTGTTTGAGCCCCAGCGCCATCTTTTCATTTTCGGGGTCGAGCCCGAGTATGAGCGCATCCACCTTCTGGCCCTTCTTCAGCACTTCAGAAGGGTGCTTGATATGCTTTGTCCAGGAAAGATCGGAAATATGGATAAGTCCATCCACCCCTTCGGGCAGGCCGATAAAGGCCCCAAAATCGGTCAGGCTCTTTACTTTGCCCGTTATTTTCTGTCCGACTTCATAAGTTTCACTGATGATTTCCCATGGACTCGGCTTGGTCTGTTTAATGCTCAGCGACAATTTCCTTTCTTCCCTGTCGACTCTGAGGACGACCGCTTCCACGGTCTCACCGATGGAGAGGTACTTTGAGGGATGCTTAAGCTTCGGGGTCCAATCGATCTCGGATATATGGACAAGTCCTTCCAGTCCGTCCTCCAACTCCACAAAGGCCCCGTAGTCAGTGATGCTGACGACTTTCCCGCTGACCTTTTTTCCGACAGGGTATTTCTCCAAAACGTCGGTCCAGGGGTCCGGCTGTTTCTGCTTATAGCCCAACGTTATTCTTTCGTTTTCCTCATCGAATTTAAGGATGATTACCTCGATCTCATCACCTACCGCAAAGTATTCCGAAGGGTGGTTTATCCTGCCCCAGGAAATGTCCGATATGTGAAGAAGCCCGTCGATGCCGCCGAGATCAACGAAAACCCCATAGTCCGTGATGTTCTTTACGATGCCCTTGAGCAATGCCCCTTCCCTGATTTTCCCTATAGTTTCGCCTTTTTTTCGAAGCCGGTCCTCTTCCATAACGGCGCGTCTGGATACTATTACATTGGACCGCTTGTTATTGATCTTTAAAACCTTGAATGACATCTTTTTTCCAAGAAGGCCGTCGATGTCCCTGGTCACTTTGATATCTATCTGGGAGCCGGGCAAAAAGGCCTTCACACCACCGATATTTACAGTCAGACCACCTTTTGTTTTTTCGGTGATTACACCCTCGATCAATTCTCCCGAGTGCACGGCTTTTTCCAGCATATCCCACGTCTTTATTTTCGAAGCGCGCTCTTTGGAGAGGTTCACTATTCCTTCGGAATCCCTTATATTAACGATATAGACTTCGATCGGATCTCCGGGCTTCAGGGACTGCATCTCTTCGTCCGCGAACTCGTCGGCGCGGATGAACCCTTCCGATTTGTAGCCTACATCCACTATAACGCCGTCCTGCTTGACTGCAACAACTTTCCCTGTAAGGATGTTACCCTCCTCGATACTCTGGAAAGTTTCTGCATACAGCTTCTCCATCTCGTTGTTTTTAAATTCCATTACGGGGTATCCCTCCTCTATCTCTGATTCTTTTTTCTACTTCTTTGATTATCCACTCAGGCGTGGATGCACCGGCAGTAATACCGATTCTCTTTGCGCCGTTGAACCATTCTTTCTCAATTTCCGAAGCCGTTTCTATATGGCATGTCTTGACTGATAACGACGCGCACAGATTGGCGAGTTGGGTGGTATTGGCACTGTTTTTCCCGCCGACTACGATCATCAGGTCCGACTGTCGGGCGAGGGCTTCGGTCTCTTTGAGCCTGAGGGCTGTGGAATTACAGATCGTATTGTAAACCTTTACCTCCTTGGCGTGTTCAATAATCCGCGACAGGACCTTCTTCAGCGATTCCACGGGCTGAGTGGTTTGAACAACCACCCCGACTTTCGGCTTGAGTTCCCGGAAAGAAGTATTTTCATCCGCCACGAGGGCGTCATCGCCTGCGTAACTTACCAGACCTTTCACTTCCGGATGGTCGCGGTCCCCCAGGATGACTACCTGATATCCTTTTTCCTTTAAAAGTTTAGCATAATGCTGGGCTTTTGTGACAAAAGGACATGTGGCATCGATAACTCTGAACCCGCGCGACGATATATTATCATATAGCTGGCGCGGTATTCCATGCGTTCTGATGACCAGCGCTTTCGTCTTTTCATCCTCTATCTCGTCAATCCCCACCGGTGAAACACCTTCTTTCATAAGTTTCTCAATGACCTGGGGATTGTGTATAAGGGGGCCCAGCGTGAATACCCCTTCCTTCTCTTTTTGCGCTATCTCGAAAGTGATGTCTATCGCCCTTTTTACCCCAAAACAGAATCCCGCGCGTTTTGCGAGAAGTATCTCGATGTCGTTATCTTTTTTTGTCATCATTTCTTTTATGGAATCCGGATGGCCTGAAACGCTTCCCATCACTTTAGCGCATCCTTTTCCGCCCTGTTTTTAATTATAACAATAATTCTATTAAATACATC
>JBECKU010000352.1:0-5240 GCA_040235385.1 Candidatus Sulfobium sp.
ATCTGTCTTGACAAGGGAGTTGCCCTTGAACTGGTCTGTGATAAAGGTATCGAGGTGATGGCCGATCCTGATAAACTCAGCCAGATAATAATCAATCTGCTCAGCAATGCTTTGAAGGCGACGGAACAGGGCGGCCGTATCGCAATCACGGCCTTGAAGACAGGGCAGGACTTATTGATCAGGGTCGAGGATAGCGGCGCAGGAATAAAGGGGGAAGATCTCCCGTTCATCTTTGAAAGGTTTTACAAGGCCTCCGAGGGCGGTCTCGGCCTCGGGCTCACCATTGTGAGGGAACTCGTCGAGGCCCACGACGGCAAAATAACAGTTGAAAGCGAAGATGACAAGGGTTCGACTTTCACGGTGGAGTTGCCTTTATGATTTTGCCTTCACAATTGTTCACAATGCATTCGAGGTGCCTTCACATTTATTTGTTATGCTTTTAGTGAATTTAAGTTACCGCCTGTACTATGGATAAAGTCCGGAATAAGGTCTCGTAACTGAAGAAAGGAGGTGACGCAATGAAAAGCAGGAATATGAGCAATCTACTAAAACAGAAAGGAGATAAGATGATAAAGACTCTGGCGATACTGATAACCGTTTTCGCCGTCGGTATGTTTGCGATCTCAGCCATGGCTGTCCCCCCCGGTAAAACGCTGGAATGGGAAACCTCTGCGGGCAAGGTCGTCTTCGACGGCAAGGTGCATGCCGATGCCGGCTTAAAGTGCAACGATTGTCATACAAAGATTTTTCAAATGAAAAAAGGTTCTGCCTCGATGACCATGAAAGATATCAATGATGGAAAGTTCTGTGGAACGTGTCATGACGGAACAAAAGCCTTTAAGGCCAGTGCAGAGGAAAATTGTGCAAAATGTCATAAAAAATAGGGCGTAGCCCTGGAGCAAAAAAGGCGGCCCGCTCCGGCCGCCTTTTTTTTCGGTACAGACATGATACATTGACCTGCACTGTCTTAGCTTCTATAATGTTGACAAAGAAAAGTTCATCAGTAGTACGATATTATGGCCAAGGAGATGGAAAAACACGTGCAGAACAGGATTCTGATCTGGATCATCGCATTTTCGGGAATTATCCTTCTCAATCATTTTGATGCGCCATATTATGTCAAAACGAATGCCTTTTCAGATATTTCTTCGGCATACGCAGCCAACGGAAAAAATGAGAAATATCCTTATGGAGGTTCCAGAGGGGGAATATACGGAGAAAAGAGGAGCGTTTCCTCCAAGGAGGAGGCAGCGAAGATCCTCAAGGACTTTTTTGCCGACAGGGCTGTAACAATTGGGGAGATCTCGGAAAAGGATCTTTACTATGAGGCGGAAGTACTGGATAAGAATGGAAAAATCGTAGACAAGGTCATAGTGGACAAAAGAACGGGCCGTATCAGGTCGATCTATTAGAAAGTGGAAATCATGCTGGATCGATCATTACCCGTAAATAGCATTGTTTTATTCCTCTCCTGGTTCATCTGATGTGAGTTTTAATTATGCCCTGCCAACTGGATTCATAACCAAGCTGAATCTCCTCATCTTCCTCCTGGAGGAGAAAGGGGTAATTTTCAGCCATCTTACTCACAAGAGATTCCTTTTCGTGGATCGACAGAGTTGAATACAACGGCGATTCCATGAGTATGGAGATAAGCTCTTTTAATTTATGGACGCTTATTTATCTCACCTCCTTTTTAATTGCTAGAGCAATTACCATGCCAATATATCAAGTCGATAATTTTGACCTGAGCTTAAATGAAATCACGAGTTGTTCACGGGGCTTTGGCCCGGTATCCCCACGATCGGGCCGTACGTAATGATTTTCCTCATAAAAAAGCGGGTTTTCTTCGTTCAGCTAAGGAATATGAAAATTTATTGAAGAAAATAAAAACGGAATCAACGTCCGCGGAAATCCTGAAACATTGGGGAAACAACTCACATGTAGTGTTTTCACCACATATCACTGTCAAAAATTATATTTCACAGTCGTCTTTTTTGAAGTTATAATTTAACATTATCATCAGCCTTCCGCAACATAATGTCCTGTGCAGAAAGAAGATCTTCAGCTCCCCTATTGTCCATGGGTCTGAACAAGTAGAACCCTTGCGCATATTCACCCTGCATAGCCCTGAATACATCAAGCTGTTCGACTCTCTCTATCCCCTCGGCAATTACATCTAAATCCAGGTCCCGCCCCAGGGCAATGATTGTTCTGACAATTGCCGCATTATTTTTGTCAAATGTGAGAGCATTAATGAAGGAGCCGTCTATTTTCAGCCCCTTTATAGGAAAGTGGCGCAGGTAATTTAATGCCGAGTATCCTGTTCCGAAATCATCGATATCGAACCGGACGTTTAAGTCCCTGAAACGCTCCATCAATGCAGCAGCAGGCTCGGGGTTTTCAATAAGCATTCTTTCAACTATCTCAAGCCGCAGACATTTTCCCTCAAGACCGGTTTCCTCAAGAACGTTCTTGACAAAGTCGAAAAAATCAGCCTGAGAAAATGCCTTGCCTGAAACATTCACGCTGACGGTCAAGTCACGACAGAACCGGAATTGTTCCTGCCATGCCTTCATCTGTCTGCATGCTTCTCGAATAACCTGTTCGCCAAGAGGGAGAATCAGTCCGGTTTCTTCTGCTACCGTGATAAACTCTGAAGGATTGATAATCCCGCGTTCCGCATGCTGCCAACGAAGAAGCGCTTCAAATCCGTTAATTTTGTTCTCTCCAATTGACATGATGGGCTGATAATACACGACAAAGTCATTCTGATCCACGGCCTTCCGTAACTCTGTTTCGAGCCAAAGTGCAGCGCTCGCTTTGGCATGCATTGTTGAGTCAAAGATGACATGGCACGCCTTACCGCGCTCTTTCGCATGATACATCGCCGTGTCGGCGTCGCGCAGAAGCTCTTCGGGCCTCGTGTAATCTCCCATATTGCTCATCACTATGCCCATGCTCATGGTCGTAAATATTTCACGCCCGAATATCCAAAAGGGCGATCTCATTTCAATGTGAAACCGCTCAGCGATATCATTTGCGTCGGATATTTCCCTGGTTTCTTCCATAAGGATGGCAAACTCGTCACCCCCGAAGCGAGCAATAGTGTCAATGGCCCGGACGTGCTTCTTCAACCGTTGAGAGAGCCTTTTCAATAGCTGATCTCCGATCATGTGCCCCAGGCTGTCGTTTATGACCTTAAAGCGATCCAGATCAAGAAAGAGAACGGCGAATGAATGATCAGGATATCTCTTCTTACGTTCCAGTGAACTGCGTAACCGATTGATAAAGAGTGACCGATTGGGCAGATTTGTGAGGGAATCGTAAAAAGCTTGGCGTGTTAACAGATCCTCGGCCTTCTTTCGCTCACTGTTTTCCCTGGTCAAGAGCTCATTGATTGTTTCGAGCTCGATGGTTCGCTGCCGTGATTCCTGTTCTGCAACAAGGGCTTTCCTGAAAAGTTTTGCCCTGTCATTGATTAGATAGCCAAGCAGGGTCAAAACAAGTGGGACAAGCAGTATCGAAGCCCGAAAAGTAACACCCGACCTGCCCTGTGACAGAAAATACCTTATGTCTTTGCTGAACTCTTTGTCAATAGAAAATATATAGAAGACAAGTAAAATCCACGCGAGAACGACAATATAAAACGCTGTCCTGGATAAGACCTTATATGAAGAGTTGCCCGCTACTACCTCTCTGCCATTAATCCCCTTCATATTATTCCCGTCTCACCTCCGGGCATTCTCTTTTTATGGTATAAAGAAGAGCAGAATTTTTCAGTAAGCAAGAAAGCAGTCCGCAATGGAGATTACCGGACCATTATTCACCGAGCGAAAGCCCTGATTTATATATGTCGGTGGAGCGCTTTTTGCACCATATAACAGTGGCATCTCTTATTGCCACCCGGCTCCGACCATAAATCCTCAGTCTGGAGCCCGCCTTTATTGGAGTGAGGGTCAGAATGCACAACCCCGATTCGCTCTCATCAACAATTGTGCCTTTAAATCTTTTTCCGTCCTTGTCAGCAATATAGGACCACAAAATATCCCCAATTACCCCCTCCCTGACTTCTCTTCTCTGATCTTCTCCTGTTCTGTTTCCCCCCGTATTCAAAAATGTTCCGGAATCATCCCTGAAAGTTTCGCTCATTTTTTCCCGGGCAATGTATTATATGTCCTTCCAGTTTCTACGAAGCAGTTCCACTTTAAAAGCCCAATCCGTAAGAATGGATTACTTCTCCGTCATCCAGAAACAGAATTTACCCCAGCCCTCTGAAAGCTTTACTTTTTCATTGTAGCGTGTCATCTTCTCTCCATCTTATTTTGTCCGCCAATCCAGGAGGGCAATCTCTCTTCTCACTTCGACAGAGAGACTGCCCCCACGCTGGTAGAAAAATAAGATGGACGTGCGAAGAGCATCTCTTCCCTTGAACAAGCCTCCTGAACACCATTTTAGTAAGGTAAAGAAAGAAAATTATGTAATTCAGATCACACCGGCCATTTTTCATCCCGAAATAAGTCAAAGGAGAAAAGTCTCATGAAACGCAGTTCAGACCCGTTATGTAGAGTGTTCCCAACTTTCTGACCCATCGTACGATTGCCTTCTTGTGAGGGATGGGCAAAACAGTTCCGATTGTCAATTCATCACCTTCACGGAGGGGTCTGTCGAAATATATGCACAGCCCGTCTGGACTGATATTAGCTGTGTCACATTTAAAAATGGATTTATACGGGTCTCGACCCAGCCTAAATTCAAGCGTGGTACGAAAATTGTGGCGTTTGTTTTTTCTTCTATCCCAATGGGGAGCCATTTTAATTTGATACTGTCAAGGTTTATTCTTCCTCAATAACTGCCTTCCATAAGGAAACCAAAACCGTGAGGAAGTAGTGATGCCTTCAAAGATTTCCGTTGATTTGCAATCGATGACGAACTAAAAATTAGCAAGAACCCCCTTACGTGTGACTTTTGTCTTTTCCAAAGGCAATCACCCGTTTTCAAGCTCTATGTGAATATATATCTGCTGGAAAAATTAGTCAACTCCAATGTATTTATTGCGGCGTCCGGTTCACAAATGCGAAGAGAACCTTAACTTCTGAATACCAATTGACGATTTATTATTATTTGATATACTCAAACTAAGAAGTCATTTCACTAAACAAAATGGAAAGCCCATGCTCCTTGCTGCGGACCTGGAACCTCTTTTCAGAAAAGGTATTGATGAGGCGCGGATGCCTATACAT
>JBECKU010000323.1:0-5381 GCA_040235385.1 Candidatus Sulfobium sp.
GTATTGACTTCAGAGAGGATAATGCGGGCTTCTTCGGGAAGTACCTCCGGCTTTGTCATCTCGGTCCAGTCTTGGATACGTAGTTCCTTGCATACCCTCTTGACTTCATCGACCGACACATATTCGGAAAGCTGCATGGGAAAACCTCCTTGAGTGTAATCATACAGTTCAAATTGTAACCCGACGAACGGATAAAGACAATGATAATTATCAAAAGGACCGTTGACTCTTCAGATGAAAAGTGATGGAATATAACTAGGCAGAGGCTTTTCGGCGTGAAAACCGATCAGATGTTACAGAGGACCAGATGAAAACGAAATACTGTGCTGCGGTCATTTTCCTTTTATTTCTCTCCGGGTGCGCTTATAACTATCCATACGACGACGATTATTACTACGGCTATTATTCTCCGTCCTACGCTTATCCCTACTCATCGTTCTACTTTAATTATTCTCCCTATTACCCGTACAGATATTACCGATATTATCCGTACCGGTATTATTATTACCCTTACCGGTATAAACACTCATACAGGCATTACTATCCCTATCAGCGTTATTATAGAGGCCATAAAGGCACAAGGGAAAGACGTTATTATTCTCCGGGAGGCCGCAGTGGCGCCTCTGAAAGACGGGTTGCACCATGGCAGGGGCGCGATAGCAACAGAGAGATTCGGTCCAGACCGGCGCCTTCGCGGGAAAGACGAAGATAACCCGGAGCCGCCTTGCGACGCGGCGACCTGATCTCTATCTTCCGCCGTCAAGCGAAGGCGAGTGTTTCTCAAATGCCGGAATATCCTTCCTTATCGGAACATCGGGCCCGACAATATAAGTCGGGACTATTGTCGGGGCATTCCCTGTCAGTTACGACCCGACATGCTTCCGGGGATGGTAAAACGTTCGTCGATTATTCTGCGGAATCTTGGTGCATATACAAGATCATAGACCGATTCCTTACCGGGGAAAAGGGCGAGGGCGGCCTTTTTTGTATTGTCGGCAATTTGCAATGCTTCCTGAAGCGACAGATCGGACTGCATCAGGACGGCCTGGGTGAGATCGACAATGAACTTCAGGCGTCTCATATTTTTTTCTTCTGCCAGTAAGTCTTCTTTCATTCGAGGCTTAAGTCAATTTTATGTAGTATAACATGAGTACGCGGTTACGGTCGCATCCCCGGGTTGATACGACGACACCGGCCGGGGTTGTGATGTACATCCATGTGCCGACCGGTCCCTTATCCGGAATCTCTTGTTGTCAGGCCGGTCCGCAATGGTGTATAGTTTTTGATATTATGGGCCTTCGCGATTTCATTGGAAAGTGGCAGGTTTTTTTCGTGCTCACGAAAGAAAAAGTCGTCCTCTTCACCAGTTTTTCTCTCTTCTTGCCCTTGCCGTCGTATTTCGTTGCGGGTGTCGGCCTGATTCCCGCATTTTATACTGCAGTTATTTTTTTTGCCTTCATCGGGCCCAATGTTTCCGGGAAAGACTTCTTTTTGCCCGCCTTATATGTCGCTCTTGTGCCCCTGATTACTTATACGCTGGTTTGTTTCATTGCACAAAAAATATCGAACAAAAAATGGCTTTGGCTCATGGCGTCGGGCCTTGTTCTTCTGTCTCTTCTTTTGAGGATATATGTAATCTCCGACGTCCAGGGAGTGAGGCATTACTACTCGGCGACAGAATTATACGGAGAAATTTTCTGAAGTTACCGGCGGCGGGTTTGACTGAATCCGAAAAGTCTGCTTCAATGTTAATGACACTTTCCCGTATCCGGTGATGCACAAAAAAAATTTGGGAGACTATCATGAAGACAAAGTATTTCCTGTTATTTGCCGTAAACGTCCTTTTTTTGATCGTCACATCGAATGCGGTTTTCGCCGGTACGTCTGATTCCGACGTCCGCGTTCTGAAGGTTGTTGTGGTCGGATCGGGGGCTGTATCGGCGGGTGGGAGCAGATGCGCGGGGCACTGTTCGTTTCAATATTCGTCGGAAAAGACGTTGATACTCAAGGCTGTTCCCGCCCAGGGATGGACTTTTGTAGGATGGGAGGACGACTGCTCAGGCTCAGGAGATTGCACTCTGGTCATGGATGAGGATAAAACAGCTACAGCCTTGTTTACCTATCCATAGGCAGATTATCGCAGCGATTAGTGCTGGGGAAAGAAAGGGGCAGGGATTCCCTGCCCTTTTTTTGATCTTCCGAAGGCTTTTCTAGAACAATCCTTTTACCTTCCCGGTCTGTGTATCGACATCGACACGTCTGTAAGCCGGATCGGATGCTGTACCGGGCATGAGTTTAATCGCCCCGGCAACCGGGACGACGAAGCCGGCTCCCTGATAGGTGAGGATATCCCGCACAAAGAGTTTCCAGCCTTTGGGAACTCCCTTAAGATTGGGGTTATCTGTAAGGCTGAGATGTGTCTTAACCATACATGTTCCGAGTTTTGCGATCTCGGGGTCTTCCTCCATCCGCTTTGCCTTTGCCAGTGCCTCCGGAGAATACTCCACCCCATCGGCGCCATATACGTCTTCAGCGATCATCTCGATGCGGTGTCTCAAGGGGATATCAAGTTCGTAAAGGAATTTAAATTCGTTCGGCTCATTGCATGCATCTACTACGGCATCGGCGAGTTCAAGGGCGCCTTCTCCGCCAAACTGCCAGTGTTTTGAGAGAGCGACCCTGGCGCCGGCTTCTTCTGCGAGCCGCCTTATGGCCTTTATCTCGTTGTCGGTATCCGTATAGAACGCATTGATACAGACGACGGGATTGATACCGGCCCGCTTTACCGTTCTGACATGGTGGATGAGGTTCTCACAGCCTTTTTCGACCCATCCTACATTTTCACCTTTGTACTCCTCCGGAATCGGTTTTCCCGGGACCGGAATTGGTGCACCGCCATGGCATTTCAGCGCTCTGATTGTGGCTACAATCACGGCAGCGTTCGGTATCATGCCGGAGAACCTGCACTTGAGGTTCCAGAACTTCTCAAAACCGATATCTGCCCCGAATCCGGATTCTGTCACGTGATAATCTCCCAGTTTGAGCCCGATCCTGTCCGCGATGATGGATGATTGACCGATTGCGATATTGGCAAACGGACCTGCATGAACCAGCACCGGCTGGCCCTCCAGAGACTGCATAAGGTTCGGGTTGAGGGCTTCGACCATCCATGCGGTCATTGCACCGGCAACCTCCAGGTCTTCCGTAGTCACAGGTTTACCGCTCTTGTCATAGGCGACCACGATCTTTCCCATGCGTTCCCGCATATCCTTGAGGTCCTTCGCTACAGCAAGGATTGCCATCACTTCGGAGGAAACTGCGATGGCAAAACCCGAGTTCATCATGAACCCGTCACTTTTTCCTCCCAGACCGATTATGATATCCCTCAGGGCCTGCGCGCAGAAATCCATGATCCATTTCATTTCGATGTTGCGCGGATCGATATTCAGCCTCTTCAGTTTACGTTTTGAAAGCTGCTCGTCGGAATAGTTGAATTCGTGCTGCATGCGCGAAGTGAGGGCGACCATAGCGAGGTTGTGCGCGTTCATGATTGCATTGATGTCGCCGGTCAGACCGAGAGAAAAGGGAGTGAGCGGTATACATTGCGAAAGACCACCCCCCGCCGCAGACCCCTTGATATTCATCGTCGGCCCTCCGGACGGCTGCCGGATAGCTGCAATGACTTTCTTGCCGCGTTTGCCGAGACCCTGGGTAAGGCCCATTGTTGTTGTGGACTTGCCTTCTCCTAACGGTGTTGGCGTAATAGCGGTGACATCGATGTATTTCGCGTCCGCTTTGCCGTCGAGGCGTTTCAATATCTTGTTGAAATCGAGCTTGGCGACATAATGACCATGGGGCAGCAGTTCTTCTTTTTCAAGCCCCAGTTCATCCCCAAGCTGATAGACAGTCTTCATGCGTGCTTCCGCTTCTTCTGCGATTTCCCAATCGGCGTGTTTTGTTGGATCGAGTGCCATAATGTCATACCTCCTTTAAATTAGCGTCTTTTTGCTCGGATTTTATTAATCGAGAGACCAGATGCCGTCTCTGCGACACGCTGCCGGTCCGGTTTCGGACTATCTCTCTTACTGTGAGAAAGCCATCGGCATACCACCCGCCGGCTATAACAACCTTTCAGGTATTCCGGGTGCGTTAGTTTTCTGCTCTACTTACCGGGACGCAACCTCACTACCTTCAAAGATATTAAACGACATCGTCTTTATCTTCTTGATGGAAGTGAGAATTTTGCTAAGATTTTTTACATCAAAATTTATTATTATAGAAACCATGGATTTGGAAAATATCATATCTATGAAAACACTGTCAAGGAAATGAAAAACTTGAGTTCATTAATTATTTTAATAAGAATATTGAGCAGTGTTCTGCACAAAAACGAGTCTACAATAAATGCGTGGTTTTGGCTTAATGAATCAAACCGGGCTATTTTCATTTCGGGAGGTCGGTAAATGCTCCGTATAAAGGTAGTTATTTTAGGTATTGTAGCCGTTCTGATCTGTTCGGCGGCCGAGGCAGCGGTTCTCCTGGACAGGGTAGTCGCAATTGTCAATCAGGAGGTCATCACATGGAGTGAATTGTATCGCGAAATGGAGGCTGAGGCTGTCCCGCAGTTAAAAGAGACAAATGAAGAGGAGAGAATGCGGATTTTCAAAGAAAGCGAACCCTTCTTCCTCGATAAGCTTATCGGCATGAGGTTGCAGTTACAGGAAGCTAAAAATATGGGGGTAAGAGTCACCAACGACGAACTTCAAGACGCTATTGACGGCATCATGAAAAAGTATTCGATGAGCGACGAAGAATTCAAAGAGTCCTTGAAGAAAGAAGGGTACTCATTTGATGAATACAGGAAAAAACTCCGGGAGCAGATCATGATCAACAAGATCGTCAATAACCAGGTGCGGAGCAAGATCGTAGTTGATGAAAAGGAAATAGAGAGATATCTCGCGCAGGAGAAAACTAAGTTAGATGACGGCGAGGGATTTGTTATTAGTCAGATTTTCCTCCCGAAGCCCGAGGATGAAGGAGACCGGGACAGGCTTGAAGAAGAAGCCGCTTACATCCTGGAAAAATTAGCAGACGGCGAGAGCTTCGAGGAACTTGCCATGAAATACTCTCAGGACCCTTCCGCCAAAACCGGCGGGAAGATCGGATTTATAAGGAAAAAAGAGCTCATGGGGGACTTCAAGGACGTTGTTTCCGGTCTGAAACCGGGACAGGTAAGCAGACCTTTCTGGACCGAAAGAGGTCTCCATATCATACGGCTCGATGAAAATATAGCTCCGAAGGACCCGAAAGATGTCCGGGAGGAAGTGAAAGAAAAGCTCACCGAGCAGTTATTTTCCAAAAAGTACGAGGCATGGGTGAAA
>JBECKU010000047.1:0-16002 GCA_040235385.1 Candidatus Sulfobium sp.
TGCCGGGGGACAATGTCAGCCTGACGGCAGAGCTGATATCGCCGATCGCGATGGAGAAGGAACTGAGGTTTGCGATACGTGAGGGCGGCCGTACCGTGGGCGCCGGCGTAGTCACCGAGGTATTGGAATGAGGGACATAATACTTTTTCAGTGCAGTGAATGCAAGAGCAAGAATTATTCGACCATGAAGAACAAAAAGAACACAACGGACAAACTCCAGAGAAAAAAATATTGCAGGCATTGCATGAAGCATACAATGCACAAGGAAGCAAAGGCATAAGGAAAGGTGACGAGGATTAAGGCATGAGGACTGAGTTTTTATTTGAGGTGTTTATACGCTTCTCAGTCCTCAGCACTTATTACTCTGTACTCAAAGGATACAGGCCAGTAGCTCTAACGGCTAGAGCATCGGACTCCAAATCCGAGGGTTGGGGGTTCGAATCCCTCCTGGCCTGCCAGCTGAAATGAGGGTTTCTTAATGATAGAGAGAATAAAAAAGTTTTTCAGGGAAGTGAGAGTCGAGACGAGCAAGGTCGTATATCCCAACCGGGACGAATTGATCAGCTCCACCTGGATTGTGATCGTTACCGTCCTTGTCATATCGGTTTTTCTCGGTATCGTTGACCTTGGGCTCACGCGACTGGTAAGTCTGGCGATAAGGTAAGGGTATGGAAAAAGAATGGTATGTCGTTCACACCTATTCGGGGTTTGAGGAGAAAGTCCGTCTTTCCATCGAAGAGAAAGTGGAAGCCCTGGGATTACAGGATAAGATATCGAAGATCCTTATACCTACTGAGAGAGTTGTCGAACTGCGGGCGGGGAAAAAGAGGGAAAGCGACAGAAAATTTTATCCCGGTTATATCCTCGTAGAGATGGAACTCGATGACGAAACGTGGCATCTCGTAAAAAGCACCCCCAAAGTTACCGGTTTTGTCGGGGGGAGGCACCCTGTTCCGATACCCGGCGAGGAAGTCGATATCATTATGCAGCAGGTGGAGAAAGGACCCGTTCCCCAGGTCAAGACCCAGTTCCAGAAGGGTGAGAATGTAAGGATAATCGACGGACCTTTCAGTAATTTTAACGGCTTTGTCGAAGATGTTGACCTGGATCATGGGAGGCTGCGTGTGATGGTAAGCATATTCGGCAGGCAGACCCCTGTCGAGCTAAACTTTTTCCAGGTCGAAAAAAGTTAAGTACATGATCGGCATACTAAAGCAGGAGGAATAATATATATGGCGAAGAAACCAGTTATCGGTCAGGTGAAACTACAGATCTCGGCAGGGAAAGCGACCCCTGCTCCGCCTGTGGGGCCCGCACTCGGTCCCCATGGGGTGAATATCATGGAGTTTTGTAAGGCTTTTAATGCGCAGACACAGGCTCTGGGTGACACGATCATACCTGTCGTGATGACCATCTACTCCGACAGGACGTTTACCTTCATTACCAAAACGCCTCCCGCGTCGGAACTTCTTAAGAAAGCGGCTGGGGTCATAAAGGGTTCGAGCGTCCCGAATAAGGACAAGGTGGGAAAGGTTACAACCGCGCAAGCGAGAGAAATCGCACAGACAAAGTTAACTGACCTTAATGCATACTCGGTGGACGAGGCGACAAAGATCATCGCCGGCACTGCGAGGAGTATGGGCATTGAGGTAGTGGAATAAGGGAGGTCCCGTGGGCAAGAAGCTGAAAGCTGCGAACGAACAATTGGACAAAGGCAGAGAATATTCAATAGACGAAGCTGTTGATAAGGTCAAAAAAATGAGTTTCGTTAAATTCGACGAAAGCGTCGATCTGGCATTTAATCTTGGAGTCGATCCGAGAAAATCCGACCAGATGGTCCGGGGGAGCGTTGTCCTTCCCCATGGGACCGGGAAGTCCGTACGGGTCCTCGTATTTGCAAAGGGTGAGAAGGAGAAGGAGGCCAGAGACGCCGGGGCCGATTTCGCAGGCGCCGAGGACATGGTTGAGAAAATAACCAAGGGCTGGCTCGATTTCGACAAGGTCGTTGCTACCCCCGATATGATGGGCGTAGTAGGAAAACTCGGGAAGATCCTGGGACCCAGAGGGTTGATGCCAAACCCCAAACTCGGGACGGTCACGTTCGACGTTGCGAAAGCGGTTAATGAGATAAAGGCGGGGAAAGTTGAATACAGGACTGAAAAGGCGGGTGTTGTTCACGTGCCTATCGGAAAAGTTTCCTTCGATGAGCAGAAGCTTAAGGAAAATGCGCGGGCCGTGGTCGATTCGATAACCAAAGCGAAGCCTGCGACGAGCAAAGGGAAGTATATGAAAAAAATCAGTATTTCATCCACTATGGGGCCCGGCCTGAAAGTGGATATCGGTTCGATAGCAGGAGGAAAATAATCTTCGGACATTAGTTCGTTAAATATTAGTCGGAGACAGTAGGCGGAAAACTTAATCGGTCCGGGTGAACATCACCAAGACCGGCCTGCCGAGACTGAATTGGTAAAAGAAGAGCAGAAAAACGGGGTGGCGTCGATGAAGACACACCGGAATATGCAACTAATTTTCATCTCGGGATCAATTGTAACTCGCCTGCCGGGGTCTCCGGGAAAGGAGGTCGAAACTGAAGAAGGAAGAAAAAGTACAAGTCATCTCGGAGCTTAAAGACAAGTTTGAAAAGGCCAAAGCCGTCGTCTTTACGGACTACAAGGGCATGACGGTGGCCGAGCTTACGGAGCTCAGGAAACTTCTGAGGGGTTCCTCTCTGGATTACAGGGTTGTGAAGAATACCCTTGCCAGGATTGCGGCATCCGATACCGATCTTTCAGTGGCTACGGATGTTTTTACGGGCCCCGTAGGGGTTGCAATCGGCTATGACGATCCGGTGATGGTGGTAAAGAAGGTTCTTGAGTTTACCAGGACGAACGAAAAACTCGAGGTAAAAGGGGCGGTCGTCGAAGGTAAGTTCTGCGAACAGAAGGAAGTCAAAGAGATCGCGAACCTTCCGACCAGGGAAATTCTGCTGTCCATGCTGGCAGGCGGCATGCAGTCGCCCTCGAGTAAGCTGGCTGCCGCGCTCGCAGCTACTGTGAGCAGCTTTGCCTACGCGGTTGAGGCCCTCGGCAGGAAAAAGGAATAATTGCGGCTGAAAATTTAAATAATTTCCGAAAATATAAGCACAAGGAGGTTTTTCAAAGATGGCTGTTACCAAGGAAGAAGTATTTGAGTTCATCGACAACATGACGATCCTTGAGATGTCAAAATTTATCAAGGAATTTGAAGAGAGGTACGGCGTTACCGCTGCCGCACCGGTTGCGGTCGCCGCTGCACCCGGGGCCGCCGCCGCGGCTCCTGCAGCCGAAGAAAAAACGAGTTTTGATGTGATACTCTCAGGCGCCGGCGATAAGAAGATCCAGGTGATCAAGGTCGTGAGAGAACTCACCGGACTCGGACTGAAAGAGGCGAAAGACCTCGTAGACGGTGCTCCCAAGCCTGTAAAGACGGGTGTCTCCAAGGAAGAGGCCGACAGCATGAAAGCAAAGCTGGAAGAACAGGGAGCGGTAGTAGAAGTGAAATAGAAATCATTACGATAAAGGCAATGATGGGTGGAGGCGGTGCTTTGCCTCTGCCTGGGCCTTTGGAAAAGAAGGAGACATATGGCAAGGGTTTTGAGAAAAAGGCTGGATTTCGGGAAGGTTCCCCAGTTCCTGGAAGTGCCTAATCTTATCGAGATACAGAAGCGGTCGTATGAGAAATTTCTACAGAGGGATACGGCCATGGAAAAAAGGGAAGACGCAGGTCTTCAAGCAGCTTTCCTAAGCGTCTTCCCCATTTCCGATTACAATGAGACAGCAGAGATCGAATTTGTCGGATATGTTGTCGGGGAGCCGAAATACAGCGTTAGGGAATGTCTGCAGAAGGGCACGACTTATGCCGCCCCGATCAAGATAAACGTCAAACTCAACCAGTTTGAGCTGGATTCTTCCGGAAAGAAGAAGTTGAAGGAGTCGAGGGAGCAGGAGGTGTATATAGGCGAAATGCCTTTAATGACCGAGACCGGGACCTTCATAGTCAATGGGACCGAACGTGTCGTGGTCAGCCAGCTCCATCGTTCTCCGGGTGTTTTTTTCAGCCATGACAAGGGGAAGACCCACGCCAGCGGCAGGCTTCTCTACTCCGCCCGGGTCATTCCGTCCCGCGGTTCCTGGCTTGATTTCGAATTCGATACAAAGGACATCCTGTATGTAAGGATCGACAGAAGGAAAAAACTCCCGGCAACAATAGTCCTCAAAGCCCTCGGCTATTCGAATGAAGATCTGCTGAAGACATTCTACCCTGTAGACACGATCATCCTTGACGGCGGCAAGCGGTTTTTCATCACGGTGAGCGACGTGCTGGTAGGTCTGAAATCATCACAGAACATAGTTGCCCCCGACAGTAAAGAAGTCATCGTGAAAGAAGGCAGCAAGATCACGAAAAGCTCCGTAAAGAAGATGGAGGCCGCCGGGCTAGACAGGATCCCCGTTACCAAAGAAGAAATTATGGGAAGAATCACCTTGAAAGACATCGTCGACCCGACCACGGGAGAGGTAATTCTTGAGGGTAATGAAGTCCTCACCGAAGAGGCGTTCAACCGGATTCTTTCCCTGAACATACCGAGCCTCAATCTCCTTTTTATAGACAATGTGCACTACCTTTCTTCTCTCAGGGATACGCTTCTGACTGACAAGGTGAATACGCAGGACGAAGCCCTCATCGAGATTTACAAGAAGCTCAGACCGGGAGAACCACCCACCATTCGGGCGGCAAGGGACCTTTTCAACGGTCTGTTCTTCGACCCGAAGAGATACGACCTCTCTCCGGTCGGTCGGTTGAAACTCAATAAGAGACTGGGTCTCGATACCCCGCTCGGGACGAAAGTACTCACCGACAAGGACATCGTGGAGATCGTCAGATACATTTTAAGCCTGCGAACGGGCAAGGGGGAAGTCGATGATATCGATCATCTGGGAAACAGGAGGATCAGGGGCATAGGCGAACTTCTCGAAAACCAGTTCAGGATCGGCCTCGTCAGGATGGAGCGGGCCATAAAAGAAAAGATGACACTTACCGAACTTGAGACCGCGATGCCCCACGACCTCATTAATTCCAAACCGGTCATGGCGGCGGTAAAGGAGTTTTTCGGTTCGAGTCAACTTAGTCAGTTTATGGACCAGACAAATCCTTTGTCCGAGATCACCCATAAGAGAAGGCTTTCCGCGCTGGGACCGGGCGGTCTTACACGCGAAAGAGCCGGCTTCGAGGTGCGTGACGTGCACCCTACTCACTACGGAAGAATTTGTCCGATTGAAACGCCTGAGGGTCCGAACATCGGGCTTATCACTTCGCTTGCTTCTTATGCCCGCGTGAACGACTACGGGTTCATCGAGGTCCCTTACAGGAAAGTCGTAAACGGCAAAGTGACTGAAGAAGTGCAGTTCTTCTCCGCGATCGAGGGTGAGAGATTCATCATCGCGGAGGCGACTTCCACTATCGATAAAAAGGGGAAGCTGGCAGATGAAACCATCTCCGCGAGAGAGGGCGGCGATTTCAGAATGGTTACACCGGAAGAAGTCCAATATATGGATGTCTCTCCGAAGCAGGTAGTGGGAATCTCTGCGGCCCTTATACCTTTCCTCGAAAATGACGATGCGAACAGGGCATTGATGGGGTCCAATATGCAGCGGCAGGCAGTGCCTCTGTTGAAGCCTGAGGCCCCGGTCGTAGGCACCGGGATGGAATCCGTCGCTGCCAGAGACTCCGGGGCCCTGGTGCTTGCGAAGAGGGCGGGAAAGGTGGAAAGCATTGATGCTTCAAGGATTGTGGTCAGGGCTTCCGGCGGCAATGGGGGCGTAGACATTTACAACCTGGTGAAGTTTCAGAGATCCAACCAGGCAACATGCATAAATCAGAAACCGATCGTAGATATCGGGGATACGGTCAGGAAGGGAGATGTTCTGGCAGACGGGCAGTCCACCGATATGGGTGAACTTTCACTCGGTCAGAACGTTCTGGTCGCCTTTATGCCGTGGGGAGGATACAACTTTGAGGATGCGATCCTCCTCAGCGAGCGGCTTGTAAAAGAAGATGTATATACGTCGATCCATATAGAAGAGTTTGAAGTCGAGGCGCGTGAGACGAAACTTGGTTCTGAAGAAATCACGCGGGATATCCCCAATGTCGGTGAAGAGGCGCTGAAGGACCTTGATGAAAGCGGTATTATCAGGATCGGCGCCGAAGTCAAGCCCGGTGACATACTTGTGGGGAAAGTAACTCCGAAAGGGGAAACGCAACTGACCCCCGAGGAGAAATTGCTGAGGGCGATCTTCGGTGAAAAAGCCGAGGAGGTCAAGGAGAGTTGTCTGTACGTTCCGCCCGGAATCGAAGGGACGGTAGTGGATGTCAGGATATTCTCCAGAAAAGGGATCACGAAGGATGCCAGAGCAAAAAGTATCGAGGAAGATGATATTCAAAGGCTGCAGAGGGATCTTGAAGAAGAGATAAAGGTGGTAAAAGAAGAAAAATTCAAAAAATTGAGAGAACTCCTTCTCGGCCGGCATGCAGCAGAGGATGTACGCAATCCCAAATCGAAGGAAACGATCTGCCAAAAAGGAAAGGTCATCACGGAAAAACATCTTGAGAATGTCAAAGATGAGCATCTCATGAGGATAAAGGTCACGAATGCGGACATCCAGGAAAAGATAGATGTGATCAACAGCGAGTCGAACCAGTACGTGCGGTATCTCGAATCTAAATACGATGAAAAAGTCGACCGTGTAAGAAAAGGCGACGAGCTTCCTCCGGGCGTAAATAAAATGATCAAGGTGTACATTGCGATGAAGCGGAAGGTCCAGATAGGCGACAAGATGGCCGGACGCCACGGCAATAAGGGAGTTGTGGCCACGGTCATGCCGGAAGAAGACATGCCCTACCTCCCGGACGGGACGCCCGTGGATGTGGTCCTGAACCCTCTGGGTGTTCCTTCGAGGATGAACGTCGGCCAGATACTTGAAACACACCTGGGTTGGGCGGCCAGGAAACTGGGTCTTCACGTTGCAACCCCGGTATTCGAGGGAGCGAAGGAGTCCGAGATAAAGGCGAAGCTCAAGGAAGCCGGACTTCCGACGAACGGCCAGACCGACCTCTATGACGGCAAGACCGGGGAAAAATTCAAACGGCCCGTGACTGTCGGATATACATATATGCTTAAGCTCCACCATCTCGTGGACGATAAGATCCACGCCCGTTCCATAGGCCCTTACTCGCTGGTGACCCAGCAGCCCTTGGGCGGGAAGGCCCAGTTCGGCGGGCAAAGGCTCGGAGAGATGGAGGTTTGGGCGCTTGAAGGATACGGAGCGGCATATACGCTCCAGGAATTCCTGACCGTCAAGAGCGATGACGTTACAGGAAGGGCCAGGATGTATGAGGCGATCGTAAAGGGGGATGCAACTCTTGAGCCGGGAGTCCCTGAGTCGTTCCATGTATTAATAAAAGAACTCCAGAGCCTTGGATTGGACGTTGAGCTTCTGGAGAAAAAGAAGAAGGGGGAGTAAATTGGCAGAAGACATTTACGCCATTTTCCAGAAACCGAAAAATCCTACGGACTTCGAGGCGATCAGGATCAAGCTCGCCTCACCCGATAAGATAAGGGAGTGGTCTTACGGGGAAGTCAAGAAACCGGAGACGATCAATTACAGGACTTTCAAGCCGGAAAGGGACGGCCTTTTCTGCGCCAAGATCTTCGGACCGATAAAGGATTGGGAGTGTATCTGCGGCAAGTACAAGAGGATGAAACATCGCGGGATAGTCTGCGACAAATGCGGGGTTGAGGTTATCCAGTCAAAGGTCAGGCGCGAGCGGCTGGGCCATATCGAACTGGCCACGCCGGTGGCCCATATATGGTTCCTTAAAGGGGTCCCGAGCCGTATCGGGACTCTTTTGGACATGACTATGAGAAACCTCGAGAAGGTACTCTATTTCGAGAGCTATATAGTAATCGATCCTATGGATACACCCTTGAAATTCAAAGAGCTCCTTGGGGAGGAAGAGTACAAGAAAAGGGTCTCGGAATACGGAAACAAATTCAAGGCGGGTATGGGCGCCGAGGCTATCCGGGAATTGCTCAAGATGGTCCGGCTGGATGAACTCAGTGTGGAGCTGAGGGAAAAAATAAGGGAGGCCGTCTCCATCGGCGTCAAGAAGAAACTTACGAAAAGGCTGAAAGTCGTGGAAGCATTCAGAAGGTCCGGGAACCAACCCGAGTGGATGATCATGGATGTCATCCCTGTTCTTCCTCCCGACCTCAGGCCCCTTGTTCCTCTTGAGGGCGGGCGTTTCGCGACTTCGGACCTGAACGACCTTTATAGAAGGGTGATAAACAGGAATAACAGACTGAAAAGGCTCGTCGAGCTTAAAGCCCCGAGCGTTATTATCAAGAACGAGAAGAGAATGCTTCAGGAGGCTGTCGACGCGCTCTTCGATAACGGCCGCAGGAGCAAGGTCCTGAAGACCGCAACGAAGAGACCTCTGAAATCGCTGAGCGATATGATCAAGGGGAAACAGGGGCGTTTCCGTCAGAACCTCCTCGGCAAGAGGGTCGATTATTCCGGCAGGTCCGTAATAGTGGTGGGACCCGAACTGAAGCTCCACCAGTGCGGTCTGCCCAAGAGGATGGCGCTTGAACTGTTTAAACCCTTTATCTTCAGCAAACTTGAAGAAAAGGGATACGCAACCACGATCAAAGCGGCAAAGAAACTCGTCGAGAAGGAATCGCCCGAGGTATGGGATGCTCTCGAGGAGGTCATCAGGGAAACCCCTGTTCTTCTCAACAGGGCCCCGACCCTCCACAGGCTCGGTATCCAGGCATTTGATCCCGTGCTCGTAGAGGGCAAGGCGATCAAACTCCATCCCCTGGTCTGTACCGCATTCAACGCGGACTTTGACGGCGACCAAATGGCGGTCCATGTGCCGTTGTCGATAGAGGCGCAGGTCGAGGCAAGGGTCCTGATGATGGCGGTGAATAATATCCTTTCGCCTGCCAATGGAAAGCCCATCCTGGTACCCACTCAGGACATGGTTTTGGGCATCTATTATCTGACGAAAGAGAGAAAGGGCGCCCTGGGCGAGAGAAGACTCACCGACGATGAAATTGCGAAGATCAAAGATCCCGCCGAGAGGTGGAGAGCTGATTCTCAGGGCAAGTTCGAGAGCCCCGAAGATGTCAGGATTGCTTATGATGCGGGCCTTTTGAGCGAGCACGCGCGGATCAAGGTGAGGCTGGACGGGAATTTTGTGGACACGACCGTGGGCAGAATATTATTCAGCGAGATAGTTCCGCCCGAGATCCCGTTCGATAAGATCAACAGGGATATGACCAAGAAGGTGTTGTCCAGGATCATCGAGGACGCATATAAGCTGTCTGGAAAACGCGCGACGGTCGTATTTCTCGATAGTCTCGAAAAATTGGGGTTCCGGTACGCGACTAACTCCGGGATTTCCATCTGTATGGCCGATATGCATATACCTTCAAAGAAGGCGACTCTCATATACAACGCTGAACAGGAAGTGCTGGAGGTCCAGAAACAGTATGCCGACGGCCTCATCACCCAGGGGGAAAGATATAACAAAGTCATCGATATCTGGGCAAATGTCACCGAACGCATCGCCGACGAGATGATGAAGGAACTCGGCGCTGAAGAAGAGAAGCTTGCGCCGGAGGAAGAACTCAGAGAAAAGAGGTCCTTCAACAGCATATTCATGATGGCCGATTCCGGAGCGAGGGGAAGCGCTGCCCAGATACGCCAGCTCGCCGGGATGAGGGGACTGATGGCCAAACCCTCCGGTGAGATTATCGAAACTCCTATTACAGCGAACTTCCGCGAAGGTCTCACCCCGTTGCAGTACTTCATCTCGACGCACGGCGCGAGAAAAGGTCTGGCCGATACGGCCTTGAAGACCGCGAACTCAGGATATCTGACCAGGAGGCTTGTGGACGTTGCGCAGGACGTACTTATCCTGGAGGACGATTGCGGGACTACGGACGGGATCACGGTTACATCGCTTGTTGAGGGTGGTGAGATCATCGAGCAGCTGGACGAGAGGCTTCTTGGCAGGTTTGCGGTCGAAGATATCAAAGATCCCCTTAATAAAGAAATGATAGTGAAGAGGAATCAGGAGATCGATGAGAGTTATATCGACAAGATCACCGAGGCCGGTATAGACAGGGTCAAGATCAGGTCCGTCCTGACTTGCCAGTCAAAATTCGGCGTCTGCGCAAAGTGCTACGGAAGGGACCTGACGCGCGGGGAAAACATCGAGATAGGCGAATCGGTCGGGATTATTGCGGCCCAGTCCATCGGTGAACCTGGGACGCAGTTGACGATGAGGACGTTCCATATCGGCGGTACTGCTTCCAAGGTGGTCGAGCAGACGGTGCTTGAGGCGAAGAACCCCGGAACGATCAAATTTATCAATATAAATACGGTCAAGAACAGGGCGGGTGTCCTGGTCGTGATGAACAGAAACGGAAGTCTCGCCATTGTGGACTCCAAGGGAAGGGAAAGGGAGAAGTACACCGTCGTCTATGGAGCGAAACTGCGAGTGGAAGAGGGCCAGAAAGTGGAAGTCGGCCAGAGGCTCGTCGAGTGGGACCCTTATTCCACCCCGATCATTACCGAAATAGGCGGCAGGATAGCCCTCGGAGACATTGTGGAAGGCGTAACGGTAAAAGAAGAAGTCGACGAAACGACCGGCCTTTCCCACAAGGTCATTATCGATTACTCATCGAACATGAGACCGAGGATCTCGATCAAGGACGAGCATGGGAAGGCGACGCTGAAAACACCCGGCACGAATAATCTGGCCAGGTACCTGCTGCCTTCCGGTGCACATATACTTGTGGACAGGAACGACCTCGTATATCCCGGGGATATTCTCGCCAAGATACCGAGGGAAACCACCAAGACGAAAGACATTACGGGCGGTCTGCCGAGAGTTGCCGAGCTTTTTGAGGCACGGAAACCCAAGGAACAGGCCCTGGTCTCCGAGATCGACGGGATAGTCGAGTTCAAGAGCGCCCAGAAGGGGAAACGCGTGGTAGTGGTAAAAGGCGGGGAAACGGTCAAGGAGTATGACGTGCCCAAGGGGAAACACGTAAGCGTCCACGAGGGCGACTGGGTCAAGGCTGGTGAGCCGCTCATGGACGGTGCAGTGAACCCTCACAGCATACTGGATATCCTTGGACCGAAGGAGTTGCAGAGGTATCTTGTGGATGAGGTCCAGAAGGTCTACCGGCTTCAGGGCGTTTCTATCAACGACAAACATATAGAGGTAATCGTCAGGCAGATGATGAGGAAAGTAAGGATCGAAGACCCCGGGGATACGGAGTTCCTGATCGGGGAGCAGGTGGACCGCATGGTCTTCCAGGAAGAGAACCTGCGCGTGAAAGCCGAAGGCAAGGCCCCGGCGCAGGGGAAGCCCCTGCTTCTGGGTATTACGAAGGCATCTCTCACGACGGACAGCTTCGTCTCGGCGGCTTCGTTCCAGGAGACTACCCGCGTATTGACGGAGGCCGCCATCAACGGGATGCTGGACGAACTGCGCGGCCTGAAGGAAAACGTGATAATGGGCAGGGTCATCCCTGCAGGCACCGGCATGACGAAGTACAAGAATACTTTCGTCAAACGGGAACTTCCGGCCGTTTTTGCCGCCCCTACGGCGATAGAGGAATAGGCCGGATATCGGCTACATTCCCCCTGCGGTCTCTGGCGGCTGCGGGGGGATTTTTTTGGGGGATTAGAGCAGATCATTTACCACAGAGGCACGGAGAAAACAACAGTTAGTAGAAATATAACGTCTTGTCTCCGGGATGAATTCCGGGCTTTCTCTTATATTTCAACTCTGCGTCTCTGTGTCTCAGTGGTTAACTGCTTTTTTTCTGGATGAGCCACAGCGATGCTGCGATCGTCTTTTCCCGCTTATGGTATGATAAAAAAAGAGGTGACATCTGAACAGACTTCAAAGAAAACGAGGTTCATTGCTGATGCGATGCTCGGGAGACTCGCCCGCTGGCTGCGGTTCCTGGGTTTCGACGTCCTCTACTACCCGGACATCGACGACCGGCAGGTCGTCAGAATATCCAGAGAACAGGACCGGACGATACTGACGAGAGACACCGGGCTCCTCAGGCTAAAAGGCGTCAACGAACCGGTCTTCATCGAATCCGACCATGTCCCTGAACAGATCCTGCAATTGCAGGGCAGGATAGATTTCAGTAATGCCGATCCCCGGGGGAGGTGCGTTGTCTGCAACGGCACCCTTTCGGAGGTATCCCGAAAAGAAGAAGTGCGGGATGCCGTCCCTGATTATGTCTATCTCAACTTTCAGGAGTTCATGAAATGCGAGTCCTGCGGCAAGGTCTATTGGAAGGGGTCTCATTACAAGAGTTTCGGGGAGAAAATGGAAGCTCTCATGAGGGGGGACGATGAAGACTAATTTATTGCTCTTCATTCTGGTTCTTTTCATTATCTCGCTCATCATTACGCTGAACATCTTCTTCCAGCAGAGTTATCAGAGCGAGATGGCGGAACAGTTCAATCGTCAGCAACTGCTTATCGCAAAGTCCGTCGCCAAGAGCATTGGGGATGACATGCAGCATATCGAGGCCGAGACGCTCTCGCTGGCAAGGCTCCTGGGAGAACAGGGATTGTCCGGCTCTTCTCTCAGGCAATCCGTATACACCGCCTATGTTGAACTTAGCGAGGACGTTAATATAGGTATCAAGGTAATCGACGCCGAAAAGAACCTGCGATACAGTTCTCAGGGCGAACCTCTCGGGGCCGAAGATCTCGAGTTCTTTGAGACCGCAAAAGAAGTGCCTTCAAGCAGGGTCCTCTCTCTGGACAGGCTGGCGAAAGAAAGAAAAATAGTAATGCTGACCTCTATAGGAGAGTCCCGGTTCGAGGGTGTCGTCATAGTGGAGATCATGATCGACGCGATCACGAACAAATTTCTTGCTCCGATACGGGTGGGGATCAGGGGCCATGCATGGATGATGGACGACGACGGCACGCTCCTCTATCATCCCACCCAGCCGAAGATGGTCGGGAAGAACCTCTTTGAGGCCGACAAGTCATGCTTTAAGTGTCACAAATCATTCGATGTCGAGAAGGAGATACTCAAGAGCGGCGACATCGGCTTCAGTTCTTACATCGCGCCCTACGGAGAAGACAAGCTGATCGCTTTTTCGAGGGCGAAGATCTCCGACATGTCCTGGATAATATGTGTCTCCATCCCTTATTCGGAAGTAACGTTCAGTATACGCAACAGCATGAAGCTGCATTCCATGCTCGTCATCTCGATCTTTATCGCCACGTTGGGTGGCGCCTTCGCCATAGTAGTAATCAACAGGCAGAGGGCGAAGGCCGAAGAGCGGGCCAAGTACCTTGAGACTCAAAAGCAACTCGAAAAGGAGATCATTCAGACCAAGGATTATCTGGAGAACATCCTTGAGAGCACCGAATCGAAGATCATGGTTCTCGACAGGAATTTGACTATCAGGACGGTTAATTCTGCCCATGAAAAACTCTGCGGTTTGAAGAAAGACTTCATCATCGGAGAGAATTTTTTCGATGTGTTTCCGATCGACAGCGAAAGCAACAGGAGAATGATCGAAGAAGTCCTGAAAAAATGTCTTGAAGGCAGCAGTCATAAACTTAGCAATTATCATTATGCAAGGGGCGGGAGATCGCTCTATCTCAATATCAGCATCAACCCTCTTATTCTCCACGGTGAAATTGCCGGGGTCATACTGGCGAGCAGTGAGGTCACCGAAGAGGTCAATCTCAAGACCAAGCTCCAGGAATATGCTCTCAGACTCGAGGAGATGGTGGTGGCCAGGACGGATGAGCTGAGAGGAGAAAAGGAAAAACTCGATGCGATCGTAAGTTCCATCGAGGGTGGCCTGTGCGTTTTGGAAAGCGACAGCAAGAGGATCATATGGGCGAATAAAACCCTTCTTAACTGGTTCGGGACGTCTGAAATGGAGGGTCTGGACCTCGGCGAAATTTATTCCGGGGAGGCCTTTAAATTACCTATCGACAGGGCAGCGGAGACGGAGCAGATGGTCCAGTCCGTGGTTAACGGGAAACTGGGCGGCAGATCGGGCTATTTCCAGATTACGGTCAACCCGCTTCACGACCCGAGCGGGAAAACCCAACTTCTTGTGCTGATACAGGACGTTACGAACATGAAAAAAATAGAGGAACGGTTGATGCATTCGGAAAAACTCTCCGCCCTCGCCAGGATCTCTTCGGGTATCGCGCACGAAATAGGGAACCCTCTTACTTCAATATCGTCGTATGTGCAGATATTGAGGGAGATGGAACACGACGACTTCACAAAGGAGAGCCTCGATACCATAGCGAAGCACATCACGAGGATCGCCGATATCGTGAGACAGATGTCGAGTTTCTCGAGGACGAAAGCCTCGGACTTGAAACACTTCGATATACACGACCTCGTAGACATGACGCTCGATCTTGTTAAATACGACAAACGAATGAAAGATATAAGTGTGACCGTGGAGATCCCGGGAAGCCTTCCCCAGGTCATCGTGGACGAGACCCAGTTTATCCAGGTCCTCATGAATATCATCTTGAATGCGGCGGACGCTATGCAGGGGGGTGGGGATCTTACGATCTCCGGACAGATGCATGAAAACGAAGTGGAACTCGTGGTTGCCGATACCGGGCCCGGAATCGCGGCCGACCATCTGGAGAAGATATTCGACCCGTTTTTTACTACCAAGGAGAAAGGTACAGGACTCGGTCTTTCTGTAAGTTATAATATCGTGAAGAGTTACCAGGGGGACATCCTGGTGGAAAACAGGCCTGAGGGAGGGACAATCTTCAGGGTGAGACTTCCGCATTATGAAGGATAGCTCATATAAAATACTCGTCGTCGATGACGAGAGGGACATCTGCAGGGCGCTCGAATTCCTGCTCACCAGGGAGGGATACAAGGTCTCGTCGGCATATAGCGGACCTGATGCCTTAAAAAAGATAGAGTCCGATGATTTCGATCTCGTGATCACAGACCTGAAGATGGAAGGAATGGACGGCATGGAGGTCCTCGAGAGGGCGCTTGCGATCAATGCAAACCTGATCGTGATCATAATGACCGCATTTGCATCTGTGGAGTCCGCAGTTGAAGCGATGAAAAAAGGGGCCGGGGATTACATCGTCAAGCCTTTCATCAACGAGGACGTAAAGATGACCGTCAGGAGGCTTTTGGAGCATAAAAAGGTCCTGATGGAGAACCTCGTGCTCAGGCAGCAACTCAGCCAGCAGTTCGGCTGCGGCGAGTTCGTGGGCGTCTCTCCGCAGATATTCCAGGTCTTCGAAGTCCTTGAAAAAGTCATCCCCACCCGGAGCAATATCCTCCTCCTTGGCGAGAGCGGGACGGGGAAGGGATTGGTCGCTGAAGTCGTCCATTGCAACAGTCAGAGAAAAGACATGCCGTTTATATCGATAAACTGTTCCGCGATCCCCGAGAACCTATTGGAAAGCGAACTGTTCGGGTACAAAAAGGGGGCGTTTACGGGAGCGGCATCCGACAAGAAGGGCCTTATTACTATGGCGGACGATGGAACACTCTTTCTAGACGAGATCGGGGACATGCCGATGGGGCTCCAGGCAAAACTGCTGAAGGTCCTCGAAACGGGCGAGGTGCTCCCCCTGGGCGATACGAAAACGAAATATGTGGATGTCAGGCTGGTTGCTGCGACGAACAAGAACCTCGAGGAACTGGTAGCCAAAGGACAGTTCAGAGAAGACCTTTATTACAGGCTGAATGTGATAGAAGTGAGGATACCGCCGCTGCGGGAAAGAAGAGAAGATATCGACGTCCTCGCGAACCACTTTGTCGAAAAATACAGCAGGGAGAATAATAAAAAAGTTTCGGGCATAACCGACGAGGCGATGGAGATACTGCGAGCTTATT